>JAAYFC010000115.1 GCA_012728435.1 Clostridiales bacterium
ATCGGCATAAGCCAGCACCTCAAAGGCCCCAACTTGAGTAGCGGCGGGGTAAAGATGGCCATGCGGTAGGTGCTGGTGGGGCCAGCAGAGCCGACTGCCTGACCGGGCCGCGCGGGCGCGGGGCCGACGTAGTAGATGGTTTGCCCCTCAATGTCCACCGGCAGCGGTTCGTTCTTCTCAACCAGCGCGACCAGGCGCTTGTGTGCGGCGTCGCGTCCGGTAAGCACGGTGCCAGACAGCAGCACCTGGTCACCGGCGCGTAAATCCTTGATGGCCTCTTCCGTCAGTGGCAGTTGTACCTTCTTCATCATCTACTCCTTTTATATCGTCTTTTCAGCATGGCGTGCGGCGTGGCAGCAGATGTTGACCGCTACCGGCAGGCCAGCGATGTGTGTGGGGGCGGAGATGACATGCGCCTTGAGCACAGTGGTTTCCCCGCCATAGCCCGCAGGGCCGATGCCCAGTTTGTTGATGCCTTCTTCCAGCTCTTTTTCCAGCTGCGCATACCGCGGGTCTTTGTGGCTGCGGGTTAAGGGCAGGCTGGTGGCGCGCTTGGCCATGATGGCCGCCAATTCAAAACTGCCGCCAATGCCTACGCCAACCACCAGGGGCGGGCAGGGGTTGGGGCCTGCCTCTTCCACGACTTTCAGCACAAAGCGTTTCACGCCCTCAACGCCGTCACTGACGGTCAGCATCTTGGACTGGCTCATGTTCTCGCTGCCAAAGCCCTTGGCAATGGCCATGATGTGCACTTTGTCGCCCGGCACAACCCGCGTATGGATGACACAGGGGGTGTTGTCCCCGGTGTTTTTGCGGTCAAACAGGGGTTCCGCCACGATGGACTTGCGCAGATAGCCCTCCGTATATGCCTTGCGCACACCTGCGTTGATGGCGTCCTCCAGGCTGCCGCCTGTTATGTGCACATCCTGTCCCAGGGTGATAAACACCACGGACATGCCGGTGTCCTGGCAGACCGCCAGGCTTTCCTCAGCGCCGATGCGGTTATTCTCTAAAATCTGGTCCAACACCATTTTGCCCAAGGGGGAGGCTTCCTTCTCCCTGGACTCCATGAGCTTATCCATCACGTCCTTGCCAATGACATAGTTGGCCTCCAGGAACAGCTCAGCAACTGCCTGTGTAATCTGGGATACATCCATTTCTCGCATTCAGTCTCTCTCCTTTTATTGTAATCGTATTATTTCCTGCTGCCAGGCCGTTTTCATGGGCTGGCCGCTGCCGATGTACCATAGTTCTTCCGCCTTCATATCAAGCGACAGGTCCACGCGGTTCTCCTTGGCTGGGCGGTGAACCAGCGGGAAGCCCGCTTGGGCGATGGCGGCCAATAGTGGCAAAGCCCGGTCATGAAATCCAAGAAGTCTTGCATAAGCAGGGACATCATGCCGTGTGTCCATGCCCACCAATGCGTGTGTCAGCGCGCGGTTGATGCGCGGGATGGGGTAGCGCCTGGTCTTAACCCGCTGGATTAAGTCTGCGCGGCTGGTCACTTCCCGCAGGGCGTGTTTGATGCGGTCCTCCAAGCCTTCGGAGATCTCCGGCATCTTCCGCATCTGGCTTGCGCTGATGTCCCGCAGTGTTGCCAGCAGCACCTTGTCCAGCGCGTCCGGTGGATGGATGAGTGCCTTTTGCACAATGTCCAGGCTTGTGTCTGGGCAGACACCCTGCAGATCAGTCCGCCTGTCCTTTAACAGCATCCCGCGCACCGCGCTGGCGGAGGGGAGGCCCGTAAGCACCTTGCTGTGGTAGTCCGTCTCCCTCAGGACAGGAACCGGGATCATTGGGCTTTTAAGCTCCAGATGCGCGCGCAGGTAGCTGACACCCAGGATGAAGTTGGGGGCGGAGAACAGCGCTTCATCCACCTGCGGCAGGCAGGCCGTCATCGCCAGGCCCTGTGCCTTGACAAAGGAGTGGCCCTCTTCCAGCGCGTGTTTGAGTATGCCGGAAAACTGCTCATCCGGTGCGTGAAGCATGTGCGCGGTAGCGGCCATTGCGGACAAATCCATGGTTTCACAGCCAAAGCTTTGATGGGTGATCACGTTCAAATGATGCAGGATGCCCACGCCGCCCATCGCGAACCGGTTGGCCTGCGCACAGGAGAAGGCGTAAGGCAGGCCCAGCACCAGGTCAAAGCCGTTCATCAGCGCCATGCGGGCCCGGTCATGGGTGGAGAACATCATCGCGTCCCCGCGCTGGGAAAAGGCGCTGCCCAGCACGCAGACCATATAATCTGCCTTGGTTATCTCCCGCGCCTTGTTTAACTGGTACAGATGTCCCTGGTGGAAGGGATCATACTCCGCAATGATGCCGCAAACCTTCATATTTCCTCCGCCAAACAGGAATAGTATACCATCTTTTTCGCGCCTGATAAAGTTGACAATAGGGGGCATGAAACCTATAATCAAGAGACGAACAAAAGGAGGTGGCTTTCATGGATGACGGCGCTAGATGTCAGGCAAACGAAAGCGTTCCGCGATCGCGACGCATCCTTGATGCGCTGCTGAGATAAGGGCTCTTTTACCTGTCCTCTAATACGTCGCCAGCACTTGCAACCCCGGCAAGGTGCTTTTTTGCGCGTAGAATGTGAACGGAGGTGATCCCAATGAATTGGGAACAAATTGAATCAAGACTGGACCAATTGCTGGCTGAAAACCGGCACGGCCTGTTGCGCGGCGCGCTGATGATGATTAACCCTGTGGATATTGCGGGGTACTTGAAAAAATTAAACCGGGAAAAACTGCTGATGCTCTTCCGCATCCTGCCCAAGGATGTCTCCGCGGATGTATTCAGCTATATGGATACCGACCAGCGGCAGGAGCTGGTGGAAAGCATCGCGGACGCGG
>JAAYFC010000116.1 GCA_012728435.1 Clostridiales bacterium
CACCATGAACGCGCTGCGCGCGCCCTTGAGCGCCTCGGCATCCTGTGTTACGATGTGGCCAAGCCTATGAAGGAATGCGGGTGCCAGGAAACGGTCTTTACTAACTCACTGGTTGGTACAAAGACTGGGGGCAGACCACTTCCCCTCGACTTAGGTGGCGTTACGGCACAACCAATCAGGGTACCGGGGCATACGCCGGGCTCCATCGCCTTGCACATCATAGAGCGGGCGCTTCTTTTGCTGGGCGACAGCTGGAACCCACAGACCTGGGTTTTCTTCCCGGAAGCCTTGCCTGTTAACACCTATGCTGCCTCCTTCCGCAGTTTGATGAACCTGCCCTTCACCCACGCCTTAGCGCCCCATCAAAGCGCGCTGATTAGCAAAACCTTCCTGCAAACATATGCAAATGGGCTGAGCGAAAAAGGCTTCGCCTCCGCGAAACCTTTTTCTGTGCCTGGGCATGAGGGCATCCAAACCCTGACGTATGAGCCCGCGCCGGGCGCATTGTTAATCTTTCGTGTTTAGCGCAGCAGGGTCTTTGCCGTGGAAGGCGGATACCCCTTGTTCTTTTTAAACACCTTGCTGAAATGATAAATATCTGAGAAGCCAAAGCGGCTGGCCGCCGCACTCACGGAGATGCCTTCATACACCAGGGCTTCCTCCGCCATGTTGACGCGGATGTTGGTGATAAAGCGGCTGACCGTTTTGCCGGTGTGTTTGACCGTCAGTTTGTTCAGGTATCCCGGATGGATGCCTACCGCGGCACCGATCTCCGCCGCGCTGATATGGCGGGAGATGTTCTCCGTGACATAGGCTGCGGCCTTTTGCACCCGCGGGTCGCTGCCCGTTCCCTGCACAACGCCCAGGTTGACCAGCACCTGAGAGAAGATATCCATCAGCTGCGCGGTTGCCTGCATGTTGCTGGTGGCTTCACGCAGCGCGTTGTATTGGCGGATGCGCTCCAAAAGGTGATCCACCTTGGGGTCATACTCCAGCTTGCTGATAACAGGCAGCGGTAGGGTGGCCGGCTTAAACTCCTTATCAAAAAGGAACATGTTAAAAGCGTAGAGCTCCAGCGGGTTTTCAATACTTGTATTGGCTTCGCGCCATTTGCCCGGTGGGATATAAACTAAATCCCCCTTGGTGACGGGATAGACCACATCATCTACAATGTACTCACCTTCGCCCGATAGAACAAACGTGAAGTCATGAAAATCAATGTTCTGCCGCTCAATCACCCAATCCGGTGTACAAACGCGATTGACGTAATAGATAATCTGTGGGATAAAGAATAGTTCGTCCGTGTAAGCTTTCATTCCTTAGTCGTCTCCTGATAGTTGTAGTTGTGTGCAAGTGGTGCCAGTCAAGGCCTGGCTGCGGGCGTCCGGCTGGCAGGTGCCGACATACAGCGTCTTAGTCCCGGCGGCTTTTTCACGCCTGCCATTTTTATTAACCACAGTGAAGGCCAGTTCGTCAAGGGGTAATGTAACTTTTTTCGTTTCACCCGCCAAAAGCGCCACGCGTAAAAACGCGCAAAGAACCGGGTTATAAGGCGCAGATGGGTGGTCATTCTTCACATAAACCTGAATGACTTCCTCGCCGTCCATGGGGCCAGTGTTGGTGATTTGTACCTCCACACCGGTATGATTATACACGATGTTTTCAATAATGAAAGAGGTGTAGGACAATCCAAAACCAAAAGGATACAAAGCCTTGCTCGTGTAGTAACGATACGTGCGGTTTTCCATGCTGTAAACTGTGAATTCCGGCAGCTCTTTGTCTGATGTATAAAAGGTAATGGGCAGCTTGCCGGATGGAGACACCCTGCCAAAGAGGATGTCCGCCAGCGCGCGCCCGCCAGCCTGGCCGGGATAGCCTGTCCAGATGATGGCGTTGCCTTCCTCAACCCGCATCGCGCTGCCGCTTGCCAGCACGGTAACAACAGGTTTGCCCGCCTTGATGACTGCCTCCACCAGCCTTCGCTGGGCGGCAGGCAACTCCAGATCCGGCTTGTCGCCAGAGGCAAAGTGATTGCCGGTGTCGGACTGTTCCCCTTCCAGTGTTGCGTCAAGGCCCACACACAGGATGACCACGTCCGCGTGCTGCGCAATGGCAAGGGCCTCGGACTGGCGGTTATCCCTTTGGGTAATGGGGCTGTCACGGTCCTCAAACAGCTGGGAACCCAGGGCGTACATCAAGCGTGCCTTGCCGGAGACCGCCGTGCGAAGGCCTTCTAAAAAGGTGACATAGCGCGAGGAAAGCCCGGCGTAGTTGCCTTCCAATGCAGCCTGGCTGTCAGCATTGGGACCGATGACCGCGATGGTCTTGATCTTTTCCCTGTCCAGCGGCAGGATGCCATCGTTTTTGAGCAGGGTCATGGACTTGAGAGCCGCCTGATAGGCCAGCTCGTTGTGGGCATCCGTGTCGTTTTCAAACAGGGTGATGCTGTTGTATTCGCAGTCCTCATCAAACAAGCCCAGGCGGAAGCGGGTTGTCATCAAGCGCTCGCAGGCCTGGGTAATCTGCTGCTCCTTCACCTTGCCCTCCTGATAGGCCGCCAGCAGGTGCAAATAGGTGTTGCCGCAGTTGAGGTCACACCCGTTTTCCAAGGCAAGCGCGGCGCTTTCCGTCGCGGTGTCCGTAACATGATGGTATTCATGGAAATCCTTGATGGCCCAGCAGTCACTCACCACATGCCCCTCAAAACCCCACTGCGCGCGCAGGATGTCAACCAGCAGCCGCGGGCTGCCGCAGCAGGGTTCCCCGTTGACGCGGTTGTAGGCGCCCATGACCGCTTCCACGCCCGCTTCCTTCACCAGCGCTTCAAAGGCAGGCAGGTAGGTCTCCCACAAATCCTTCTCGTTTACAACGGCGTCAAACTCATGCCGCAGGGCTTCAGGGCCCGAGTGCACCGCGTAGTGTTTGGCACAGGCTGCGGCGGTCAGGTATTTCCCTTCACCTTGCAAGCCCTTGACAAAGGCAACGCCCAGCCTGGTGGTGAGGTGCGGATCCTCCCCAAAGGTTTCATGGCCGCGCCCCCAGCGGGGATCACGGAAGATGTTGATGTTTGGTGACCAGAAGGTAAGGCCCTTGTAGATATCCCTGTCCCCCAGCGCGGATGCCTCGTTGAATTTCGCGCGGCCTTCAATGGCGATAGTCTGGGCGATTTCCTTGAGAAAATCCGGATCAAACATGGCCGCTAAGCCAATCGCCTGCGGAAACACTGTCGCAGTGCCCGCCCGCGCGACACCGTGGAGCGCCTCGCTCCACCAGTTGTAGGCAGGAATGTTCAGCCGGGGAATTGCCGGTGCGTCATACTTGAGCTGGGCGGCTTTTTCTTCCAAGGTCATCTGTGCAACCAGCTCCCTGGCTTTTTGCCTTGCGGTTTCTCGGGTCATTCAAGCGTCCTTTCAAAAATCCTGTTAATACAATGTGTAGTTGTGCGATGCAATCATTGCATAGAAACTGCTCATGAGTCTAGCATATTTTCAACAAAATGTCGAGTTCTGACAAATCGTAAAATACATGGAACGAACAATGCTGCCCGTTTTCTCATCACCGTTTCATCGGGAGGATTCCCTTGACAGCCAGTAAAATCAAGCGCATAATAAACAAACATAAAGAACCGCACAAGCAGCAAGAATATCTGGGGCTGAAAGGAGGATATATATGCAGGAACTGGATATCTCCCGATTCTGGCATGATGACGAATCCGCCCACATCAACAATTGCTTTAATCATTCTGTACAAATCCCGTTGGGGATTAGAATGAGCGATGAATGCGTGTTCGCAGAGCTGGGCGAGGAGGGAACGCCCTGGATGCCCATCCCGATTCAGAGGCGAATAGAGCTTAACCGTCGCTATAATGACAAAGCAGAACGGATCGTCGGGAAGCGCTTGCTTAACGAAGACTTTTTACCAGCAGACGCACAGCTGCCTTATGTAAAGCGCATTGGCGAGGTCTTTGGCGGACAGTATATTTATCACAATGAAACCGAATGGCTCACGCAAAGCGTTTATAGCCATCAGGACTTAGAGAAGCTGCTGGATCAGGTTGAACGGATGGACCTGCGTGCTTTCATGCTGCCTGAAAACTGGGAAGCGGAGAAAAAGCGGGTGTATGAGCGCTACGGCGTCAAGCCATCCTTGATGCGGCACATCAGAGGGCCGGTTACATTGGCCTGTTCCATTATGGGAACAGAGGACTTTCTCTTCCTGGTGATGGATGAGCCGGATTTAGCGCAGCGGTTTTCGGACGCGATCATCAAGGTGACCTTGGGCATGGCGCAGGTGATGGATGAGGAGTGCGGAACTACTGCACAAGAAACCCGCGGGTTCAGCTTTGCGGATGACAACTGCTGCCTGATGACCCCGCAGATGTATGAGCTGTTTGGCTACCCGGTATTAAAAGAAGTATTCACCAAATACGCACCCGATGAAAAGGACAGCCGGTACCAGCATTCGGACTCGGCGATGGCGCATCTGTTGCCTCTTTTGGGAACGCTGGACTTAAATGGCGTGAACTTTGGCCCGACAGTGCGCATCCCGGAAATCCGCAAGCACCTGCCGCGCGCGCGGATTGACGGCTGCATCTCCCCCATGAGCTTTATGCGCAACGACAGCGAAGCCCTTATCCGGGAAGTAAGGCGTGACTGCGCGGACGCTTTGGTTTATAATGGCGTCAACATCACAACCGCCGGCAGCATCAACAACGGGTCAAGCTTGGAAAGCCTTCGGCTGATTATGCAAGTGATTCAAAACCATGGACGACGCGACTAAAAGGAGTAGCAAATGCAGGTATTGCAGGATATTTCAACCAACCTTCAATCCGGAAAAGCCAAGGTAGTGCAGGAATTGGTGCAGCAGGCGCTGGATGCCAAGGTTCCCGTGAAAGACATCTTGGAACAGGGATTGCTGCACGGGATGAGTATTATTGGCGACAAATTTAAAAACAATGAAGTGTTTGTGCCAGAAGTGCTGATCGCCGCGCGCGCAATGAACCGGGGCATGGAGCTGCTTAAGCCCTATTTTGCCGAATCTGGCGTGGAATCCAAGGGCCGTGTCTGCATTGGCACTGTCCAGGGCGATTTGCATGACATCGGTAAAAACCTGGTCAAGATGATGTTGGAGGGCAAGGGCTTCGAAGTACTTGACCTGGGCACGGACGTGACGCCGGAAACCTTTATCAGCACAGCACGGGAGCAAGATTGCCACATCATCTGCTTAAGCGCGCTTTTGACCACGACCATGTCCGCAATGCAAAAGGTGGTTGCCGCGGCGGAGGAGGCGGGCATTCGTGATCAGGTCAAGATTATGGTGGGCGGGGCGCCGGTGACGGATGAGTTCCGCAAGGAAATCGGCGCGGATGCCTATGCCGCGGACGCCGCCAGCGCGGCTGACATGGCGCTTGACTTAATCACACAAATCGGCTGATTTATGCTTGTTTGCTTATGACAAAGGACGCGTTATTACAGCTGGCGCAGGACTGCGGCGCGCACAAGGCCAGCTGGCTGAACATCAGAACAGACGTGGTCTTTGACCCTGTCTTCCGGGATATCTGCGCGACCAACGCCTGCGGGCTGTATGGCAGTTGTCATATGTGCCCGCCAGACATTGGGAACATTGATGACCTTATCAAAGTCGCGCAGGAATATGATTATGGCCTGCTTTACCAGACGGTGGGGACGCTGGAAGACAGCTTTGACATCGAAGGGATGCTGGAGGCAGCCAAGCTTCAAAATGACATCGCGGTAGACATAAGAAACCGTCTGATGGGTGTGGAGGGCTTGATGCACTTGTCCACCGGCGGATGTAGGATGTGCAAGCGCTGCACGAAGCTGGACGATTTGCCCTGTGCCCTGCCCAAAATGGCGATGTCCTCCCTGGAAGCCTATGGAATTGACGTGTACAACACCTCAAAAAACGCGGGGCTGCGCTATCACCACGGCCCGGACACCGTCACCTACTTCGGCATGGTTTTTGTAAAGGAAGCCCATCTTGCATAAATTGACGATACACCTGGCGAAAGGAAGCCAGGTGATTTTTTTTGAGGGAGAACTCAAGGTAGCGGATTTTTTGCGAGCGCATGGATTTGCTGTGTCCACCCCCTGCGGCGGCACAGGCATCTGCGGCCGCTGCGCGGTGAAAGCAGCTGGCGCGCTCTGCCCTGCCCCGGTGGATGGGCGGGTGCTGGCCTGCCAAGCGCGGCTCCTTGGGGACGCGGAGGTGTGGCTAAAACCAGCGGCGGGCTTCAGCAACATCACCCTGTCGGCCAGGCAGGATTTTATCAGTGTCAACCCCATGGCGGGTGACTACGGCCTGGCATTTGACATCGGCACAACGACCATCGCTGCCCTGTTAATCAACTTAAAAACCGGCGAGCAGCTTGCGACCGCAGCCATGCGCAATACGCAGACCCAGTTATCTGACAACGTGATTGGCCGTATTAACGCAGCGCTGAACCATCAGGCTATGCTGCTGCATCAGCTGGTTTTGGATGATATCCGCAAACTGCGCAGCGATGTCTGCAAAAAAGCCGGCATCAGCGAAGCGGACATCGCGCACACGGTGATGGCCGGCAACACCGCCATGCTGTATTTTTTAACAAATCGCTCCCCAAAGGCGCTGTCCGCAGCACCGTTTGTAGCCGACCATCTGTTTGGCGAGTGGGTTGAAACAAGCTATCTGCCGCGTTGCATCGGTGCTTTTTTGGGCGCGGATCTGGTGATGGCCCTGATAGCCAGCGGCATGTGTGACGCACCGGACACCGCCTTACTGGCAGACATCGGCACCAATGGAGAGATTGCCTTGTGGCATAAATGCCGGCTTTACTGCGCGGCGGCGGCAGCTGGCCCCGCCTTTGAGGGCGGCGGCATCCGGATGGGGCTTGGCAATGTGCCCGGCGCCATTGACACGGTTAGGGTATCAGACCACGTCCTGCGGGTGACCACCATTGGCAACAAAAAGGCGGTCGGCATTTGCGGGTCAGGGTTAATTGATGCTGCAGCCTCCTTTTTGGAATTGGGTTTGATGGATGAAACCGGGCGCCTTAAAGGGGAAACAATCTATTTAACGGATGAGGTGTATATAAACCAGGAGGATATCCGTAAACTGCAGCTGGCAAAGGGTGCTGTCGCAGCGGCCATCGGCGCCTTGTGCAAGACAGCGGGGATTAGGATGGCTGATGTTCAACGCTTTTATCTGGCAGGCGGCTTTGGTGCGCATATGCGGATTAACGCCGCTGCGCGCATTGGGCTAATCCCCGACGCCTTTATTGACAGGGCCATTCCCCTGGGCAACGCAGCATTGACAGGCGCCGCCAACCTGCTGCTTGACCAGGGCTTGATTGACAAGCACCTGCGCATTGCGGAAATGGCCAATGTGGTCACCTTGAGCGGCAGTTCCCTCTTTTCCGGTTTGTTTATGGAGCGGATGCTGCTTGAACGATACTGAGCCGCGAAAACTTTCCAAAAAGATGACGAACGCTGCTTTTTCATGTAAGATATGAGGCAGAACAGAATAAAAACAAAGTGAGGTAGGCTATGGAATTCATCATGGAAACAGTCCCTAATTTCTCTGAAGGCAGAAACACCGCGGTGATTGAAAAAATCGCTGATTGCTTCAGGGGCAAGGAGGGCGTGAAACTGCTGGATTACAGCGCGGACAAGGATCATAACCGCAGCGTGTTCACCGTGATTGGTGAGCCAAATCCCCTCAGGGATGCGGTGATTGCTGCCTGCGGCGTTGCGATAGATCTAATTGACCTGCGCCAGCACGAAGGTCAGCATCCCCGCATGGGCGCGGTGGATGTCATCCCCTTTATCCCGATAAAAAACTGTGAGTTGGCGGACGCAGACCGCATTGCAAAGGAAGTAGGCCAAGCGCTGGGCGAGCAGCTCAAGCAGCCCGTTTTCTTGTATGAGCGCTCCGCCACCAAGCCAAACCGCGAGAACCTGAGCACCATCCGCAAAGGCCAGTTTGAGGGCATGGCCGAGAAAATGAAGGATCCGGATTGGGAGCCAGACTACGGCCCCAAAACCATCCACCCCTCCGGCGGGGTCACCGCGGTTGGCGCGCGTATGCCCCTGGTTGCCTTCAACATCAACCTGGGCACGGACAAGCTGGAGATCGCCCAGGCCATCGCCAAACTGGTGCGCCATGTAGGCGGCGGTTTCCGCTATGTGAAAGCCATGGGCGTGATGTTGGAAGAGCGCAACCTGGCCCAGGTATCCATGAACCTGACAGACTACACGCAGTCCGCCATCTACCGCGTGTTTGAGACCGTCAAGATGGAAGCCGCACGCTATGGCGTGCCGGTGGTAGGCAGCGAGTTAATCGGCCTGGCCCCCCTGCGCGCGCTGGTGGACTGTGCTGAGTATTATTTGCAGATTGAAAACTTTACCATGGACCAAGTCTTAGAAACAAGGCTGTAGGAGGAAACAGGTATGAGCATGAAGGATATGACCGTTACCGCGCTGTGTGAATTGACCGCGTCCGCAAGCCCCGCGCCGGGCGGCGGCAGTATCTCCGCCATGTCGGGCGCTTACGCGGCCGCCTTGGTGTGCATGGTGGCCAAGCTGACCCTGGAAAAGGAAGGCTACCAAGATGTAAGGGAGGAGATGGAGGCCATCCATCAAGAGGCGGATTCGCTCCGGAATGATCTGCTGGAGGACATCCAAAAGGATGCCGAATCCTTTGACGCCTTCATGGTGGCCTTGAAATTGCCCAAGGAGACGGATGAAGAAAAAGCCCTGCGCCGTGAAGCGATGCAGGACGCCTTAAAGGGCGCAAGCCAGGTGCCGCTGGGTATCGCCAGGAAATGCCTTAAGGCGCAGAAACTGGCCGTGCGCGCCCTTGAAATTGGCAATGTCAACACAGCATCTGACGCCATGGTGGGCGTGCTGCTTGGCCGCGCGGCAACCCTGGGCGGGGTCAACAACGTGCTGATCAACCTGGGTGGCATCAAGGATGAGGAGTTTGTCGCGCGTATGCGGGCGGCGTGCGAGGAACTGACCGACATAGCCAACCAGCAGGAAGCAAACGGCCAAGCCGCCCTGATGTCCCGGTGAGGTACAGAATGAAAACAATTAATTTGCAAACAGACACCCTGTTTGATGTGCTGCCGGAGCAAGCCGCCTTTGAGCCAGGTATCAGGCGCGCGCCGCGGCGGGAATCGCATTTGAGCGCAGTCGATAAAAAGCTGGCCGTCCGCAACGCGCTGCGCTACATTCCTGAAAAACATCATGCCACATTGGCGCCGGAGTTTGCCAAGGAGCTGGAAGAACACGGCCGCATCTACGGATACCGCTTCCGTCCCGCGGGCAAAATCAAAGGCCGCCCCATTTTTGACTATAAAGGCAACTGCATTGAGGGCAAAGCCATCCAGGTGATGATGGATAACAACCTGGATTTTGATGTTGCCCTCTACCCGTATGAGCTGGTGACCTATGGCGAGACCGGCCAGGTCTGCCAAAACTGGATGCAGTACCGCTTAATCAAGCACTACCTGGAGCATTTGACGCAGGAGCAGACGCTGGTCATCATGTCCGGACACCCGCTGGGGCTGTTCCATTCGCATGAGATGTCTCCCCGCGTCATCATCACCAATGGGCTGATGATTGGCCAGTTTGATCACCAGACGCAGTTTAACCGCGCTAGTGCCATTGGCGTGGCCAACTACGGGCAGATGACCGCCGGCGGCATGATGTATATCGGCCCGCAGGGCATCGTCCACGGCACCTACAACACCCTGCTGGGCGCTGGCCGGCTGAAGCTGGGCATTGACCAGCAAAGCGACCTGAGCGGCAAGCTGTTCATCTCCTCAGGCTTAGGCGGCATGAGCGGCGCGCAGGGCAAGGCCGCTGTAATCGCGGGTGCCAGCGCCATCATCGCGGAGGTGGACAAATCCAGGATAGAAACCCGACACAGCCAGGGCTGGGTGACCACTGTCCATAACACCACGGAAGCCGCAGTCGCGGATGCGCTGGCGCACAAGGAAAAGGGCAAAGCCTGCGCCATCGCGTACCACGGCAACATTGTGGATTTGCTGTCCTATCTTAATGAGCGGGACATCCTGGTTGATTTAATGAGTGACCAAACCAGCTGCCACGCGGCCTATGAGGGCGGCTACTGCCCGCAAGGTATGGATTTTGCCGAACGCACGCGCATGTTGGCTGAGGAACCGGAGCGCTTCCGCCAGGAGGTGGACAAGAGCCTGGTTGCCCACTTCCGCCAGATCAAAAAGCACGTCGCGCGCGGCACCTACTTCTTTGACTATGGCAACAGCTTTTTGAAGGCTGTGTATGACGCGGGCGTGAGCGAGGTCTGTAAAAACGGTGAGAACGACTTGGACGGCTTTATCTTCCCCAGCTATGTGGAGGACATCTTAGGGCCGGAGCTGTTTGATTACGGCTATGGTCCCTTCCGCTGGTGCTGCCTCTCTGGCAAGCATGAGGACCTGGTAAAGACGGATCAGGCCGCCATGGAATGCATCGATCCTGCCCGGCGGTACCAGGACCGCGACAACTGGGTTTGGGTGCGGGACGCGGAGAAGAATGCCCTGGTCGTCGGCACCCAGTGCCGTATCCTGTATCAGGATGCGCTTGGCCGGATGAATATCGCCCTGCGCTTTAACCAGATGGTGCGCATGGGACAGATTGGGCCTGTGATGCTGGGCCGCGACCATCACGACACCGGCGGCACGGACTCCCCCTTCCGGGAGACCAGCAACATTAAGGATGGCTCCAACATCATGGCAGAGATGGCCACCCAGTGCTTCGCGGGCAATGCCGCACGCGGGATGAGCATGATTGCCCTGCACAACGGGGGCGGCGTGGGAATTGGCAAGTCCATCAACGGCGGCTTTGGCATGGTGCTTGACGGCAGCGAGCGGGTGGACACCATCCTGCGCGCCGCCATGCCTTTTGACGTAATGGTCGGTGTCGCACGGCGCAACTGGGCGCGCAACAGCAACGCAGTGCGCACCAGTGAGGAGTACAACCAGCTCTTCCCAGGCAGTGACCACATCACCATCCCCCATCTGGCGGATGACGCCCTGTTAAACGGGCTGTTCCAATGAACGATCAACGCATCTGCGCTGTCATCAACATCGGAATCCTGGCCACACCCAAGGGGTTGAAGGCGAAGGCCGGCACCCAACAAGGCGAGATTCTGAGCCTGAAAAACGCCTATCTGCTCATAGAAGATGGCTTCATTAAGGAACTGGGCACGGGCACGCCCGACCTCACCGGCATCAAGGCGGATCAAATCCTGGACGCAGGCGGCCGCCTGGTCACCCCCGGGCTGGTGGACGCGCATACGCACCTGGTCTTTGGCGGTTGGCGCGCGCATGAGCTGCAGCAAAAGCTAGCCGGTGTCCCCTATCTGGACATCCTGGCCGCAGGCGGCGGTATTCTCAACACCGTTGGGCAGACCCGTAAAGCCACGGAAAACGAGCTGTTTAACAAAGCAGCCAAGGCACTGGACGGCATGATTGCCCTGGGCACCACCACTGTCGAAGCCAAAAGCGGTTATGGCTTGGACCTGGAAAATGAGTTAAAACAGCTGCGTGTTGCCAAGCAGCTTGATGAACGGCATTTGGTGGATGTCGTCTCCACCTTAATGGTTGCACACGCTGTACCCAGTGAATACAAGCACAATCGAAATGCCTTCCTGGATCTCATCCTCAACACCATCATCCCCGCTGTCGCACAGGAAAACTTAGCCGCGTTTTGCGATGTCTTCTGTGAAACCGGTGTGTTTGATGTGGCAGAATCCAAGGCCATTTTGCTTTGCGCGCAAGCGCACGGCATGAGAAGCAAGATTCACGCAGATGAAATTGACGCTATCGGCGGCAGCGAATTGGCAGGTGAACTGAAAGCCATTTCTGCTGAGCATTTGATTGCGCTTCAGGACAGCGGCATCGCCTCCCTGAAAACCGGGGGTACCATTGCCTGCCTGCTGCCGGCCACCTCCTTTTACCTGGGCAAGCCCTACGCCCGCGCACAGAATCTCATCGCTGCAGGTGTGCCTGTTGCCATCGCCAGCGATTTCAATCCGGGCAGCTGTCCCTCCTACTCCCTGCAGTTTTGCATGAACCTGGCCGCCTACAACTACCGCATGTCCTCTGAGCAGGTGCTGACCTCCGTCACCCTCAACGCCGCCGCAGCCATTGATAAAGCCAAGATTATTGGCAGCCTGGAAGCCGGCAAGCTGGCCGACCTGGTTATCTGGGACGCAGAAACATTGGACTTTCTCTTTTACCGCTTCGGCAGCAACTTGGTAAAGTCGGTTGTTAAGCGAGGAATCCTGGTTTAACGCAAAAGAGCGACTGAACAGACTTTAAAGAAGGAGCCACCCCCGGCTCCTTCCGCTTTTTGTCTTTCTGTTTTTACCGAAATTCTGCGATCAGTTCCTGGGTCAGGCGAATGAGGTCATTCTCCCGGATCAGCACGTTCATGGCATTGACATCAGGACGCAACTCGCGGTCTTCATCTATAAAAGCCACTTTGCTACGGATGAGCTGGTGCAGGGCTTTGTGGTAGGCGTTGGGCTCGCCCTCACGCAGGTCAATCGCCTGCGCTGCTGCGTAAAACTCCAGCGCCAGGACGGAAAAGCAATTCTCTACAATCAGCCGGGCTTTGCGAGCAGCGGTGGTGCCCATGGACACGTGGTCCTCCTGGTTGGCGGAGGAGGGAATGGAATCCACACTGGCGGGATGTGCCAGCACTTTGTTCTCCGACACCATGGATGCCGCAGTGTACTGGATGATCATCATGCCAGAGTTGACACCGGGCGCCTTGGACAAGAAGGGTGGGAGGCCATTTGAGAGCTGATGGTTCACCATGCGTTCCAGCCGCCGCTCTGAAATATTGGCCAGCTCTGCCACCGCGATACCCAAATAATCCAGCGCCAGCGCCAAAGGTTCCCCATGGAAGTTGCCGCCAGAGATGACATCCCGATCCTCCGCGAAAATCAGCGGGTTGTCCGTCACCGCGTTCAACTCAATCTCAAGCACGCCGCGCACGTGCGCCAAGGCGTCGCGCACCGCGCCATGCACCTGGGGTACGCAGCGCAAGGAGTAGGCGTCCTGCACCCGCAGCCCCTCCGCTGCATGAATCATCGGGCTGTCCGCGCACAGCGCGCGCAGATTGGCCGCGACAGTTTGCTGGCCTTTGTGCGGACGGATGGCATGCACGCGTTGGTCAAAGGCATCCAGACGCCCCAGCAGCGCTTCCATCGTAAAGCCTGCCGCGATGTCCCCCAATTGGCTGATGCGCTCCGCGTCATACAGCGCCAGCGCGCCCACCGCTCCCATCGCCTGGGTGCCGTTAATCAGCGCCAAGCCTTCCTTGGCCAGCAGCAATTGTGTCCCAATGCCCGCCTTGTCCATTGCCGCCTGTCCGGGCATGACCTGGCCCTCATACTCTGCCTCCCCATGGCCCAGCAACACCAAGGCCATGTGCGAAAGCGGCGCCAGATCTCCCGATGCGCCCAGGGACCCCTTCTCAGGCACGACGGGATGGACACCCGCATTGAGCATCTTTACAAAATTTTGAACCAAAAGCGGCCGAATGCCTGAGTACCCCTGACACAGCGCGTTAGCGCGCAGCAGCATCATTGCGCGCACAACCTCATTTGGGAAAGGATCGCCGCAGCCTACGGCATGGCTTAGGATCAAATTGGTCTGCAGCTGACCGGCCTGCTCACGTGTAATCTGCACATTGGCGAGTGAGCCAAAACCCGTATTGATGCCATAGACCGGCTGCCCGAAGTCCAGGATTTGCTCCACCGCGTTACGGGACGCTTCCATGGCGGCGATGGCCTTGTCCGCGATACGAACCTTTGCCCGGTACCGCGCGACGGCGATTACCTCATTGAGCGTGAGCGAATAGCCGGTTAAGGTGACGTGTTGAATCTGCTCAGGGTGCATAGGGCCTCCTTCTTTTGTTGAAGGGCAGGTTCTGGCCTGCCCCTGTTGATATGCTAATCCAAAACACCTTTAAGCGCTGCTTTTTTCATCTGCTGCGGGCGGTGATAAGGCGTCGTCAGCTCCAGCCATCCCTCTGCCTTGGCGCTTTGTTCAAAACCAGTCAGGATTTCCAGCACGTGGTAGATTTGCTCCATCCCCGCACGGACATCGCGACCTGCCTTTAGGGCCGCGGCCATATCCGCCAGGCCCAAACCGCGGGAGTTCTCCTGGTAGTCAAACAGCAGGGGCAACTCCTCCATCTTGCCGGCTTCCGGGCGGAAGATGTGAATCGGGCCCCCAAAATAGTTGGGGTCCGGCAGGATCAGCGTACCCTCACTGCCATAGATTTCAAGCCGCGCCTGGGTGGGATAATACACATCAAAGGTGGTGAAGATGGTGCCAATCGCGCCGGAGGCAAACTGCATGGTGCCGGCGATGTAGGTGTCGGTGTTAACCTCCATCTCCATTCCCGCGTGCGGCTGGCTGGTAATCATGCGCTTTTTGAAGGTGCTTTTGCTGGCAGACACCAGCCGGCTGACTGGCCCTAGCAAGCTGACCAGTGCCGTGATGTAGTAGGGCCCCATATCCAGCATCGGGCCGCCGCCAGGCTGATAATAAAAGTCCGGGTCCGGGTGCCAGGTCTCATGCCCGCGGCAAATCATAAAGGCAGCAGCGCCCACTGGCTCCCCTATCATTCCGGTATCAATGTACTTCCGGCAGCTTTGCAAGCCCGCGCCCAGAAAGGTATCCGGCGCACCGGCCAGCAGCAGCCCTCGCTGATTTGCCAATTCGACTAAGGCCTTGCCCTCCTCCATGGTGATGCCCAGCGGCTTCTCGGTATACACATGCTTCCCGTGCTTTAGCGCAAGTCGAGTCACCTCAAAATGCTGGTGCGGACGGGTGAGGTTTAGAATGATGTCGACAGTCGGGTCCTCAAAGGCCTCAAACATATTGTCATACACGCGGGGCAGGTTGTACTTCTCCTTGGCATTGATGGCGCGCTCGGGAATCAAGTCGCACACGCCGGCAATCTGCACATCCTTGAACACCTGGCTTAAGTTGTCCAGATAAATCCCGCTGATGCTGCCGACCCCGATGAAGGCGACCTTCGGTTTTTTCATGCGACCCTCCTTGGTTTAGATTATATTGTTTATCAATGGCTGCCAGTTATTCTCCTTGTTTATGATAGTGAAAACAAGCGGAAAGGTCAACCGGTTTATAGCTGTGTTTCCCTTTGTCCATAGCCTTGTTTTAACTCATCAAAACGAAAGATATTTGAGCCCCTGTATGACCTCGGGCGTGGGAAACAAAGGCTGATGAGCGCGGACGAAATCAAGTTTAACTGGATGGTGACCGCGCCTTCCCCGCCATCTGCTCCGCTGGGATGAAGAACTATCTCATTGCGAATCGTGGCAGGCGCACTGCAACCTTGGACCAGCTATAAGAGCCCTCCTTTCCGGATTGTTTGCTGTTATTTTGCTTTGAAGAAGGGAGAGACCAGCCACAAAGTCACAGTTGTAAAAAGAAAAATCCGAACCTGTCTCTGCCCTGTGGACTGGTTCGGATTATCGGTGTCTGGTGCGGGAAACAGGACTTGAACCTGCATGAACGTATTGTTCACTAGAACCTGAATCTAGCGCGTCTGCCAATTCCGCCATTCCCGCAGAACGCAAGGGTAAATTTATCATGAATGCTTCTGGTTGTCAAGCATTTGCCGGAAGATTGTGAGGGGAAACGGGCGGCTGATTTTCCAAAGCGATTGCAAACAAGGTGGGTTGCTTTTTGCACGGTGTAAAAAATTTCTCAGCAGATGCTTTATGTATGGGTAACGGATGGCATCCGCCCATGCCAAACCGGTATTTTCCAGCGTTAAGATGGATGGCAGTGCCTGTTGTTGACAAACACGAGCGATGCGGCGGGGAGAAAGTTATAAAAATTTCGATAGGCAGTGTAATGAAATTGGGCGATCTCTTTTGTGATGGTGCCTGAGTGTGCGCTTGGTAGTTAAACAACACATGAGAATGTCAAAACTTACTTTAGTGGTCATGTCCTAAAGAACCTGCTGTGATAGGAAACCCGAGCAGTTGATAATCAATCGCGGTTCAACCCTCATCCTTTGGCCAGCAGTTGGTAAAGGCCCATGAAAAAGGCCCTGTTATCCGCGCAAATATAATTGGTGGGGCAGCCCATTCTGTTGAAAGTCTTCATAAAACGGTGGTAATAAGCTGGATTGTCCTCGGGTGGCTCGCCACAGGCCCAATCCCAGGTTTCTGGCTGGAGGTCGACAACAACGATGTTACAATCTGTAAGCGGCCTTTCTTGTTGCAGCGAGACATTCCGGGCCATTGACAAGGATTTTTCAAAGATCATCGGTGACATGACGCTGGAGCCAACAGATGACCTGCCCCCCAATCCTTGTACCAGTCCGAGAGTTAGTTGAGATATAATCAACGAAACAGGAGGAACTGAAAACATGGCAAGGAAAGCATATGGGGTAGAACAAATCATTGTGAAGCTGCGGGAGATCGAGCTTCTATG
>JAAYFC010000117.1 GCA_012728435.1 Clostridiales bacterium
GTAGACGCTTTAACTATAGAACCCCAGAGGAGTTGTTCGAGGAGAGACTGAAGGATATAATCAAGTCAGCAAGCACTCCGAAACGATGTTCGGCATGTTGCACTTAAAAATGCAATCCGGGTACAGAAAGATTTCCATTCATCCGCACGGGGAAAACACGGGGGCGGCGCGCTAAACCAAAGCGTCATAAATGAATGCCCGCATCGGATAAATCGCGCTACCAAGCGATTGACTTTGTAATGATTTTGTAATAGAATGTCAAACAGATAATTGTCACTTGGCAAACCTGAGTGTGAGTTTGGAGGAGAAAATCATGCGCATGGAACGAAGCGAACCAACAAAAGGCCTTCGCCAGCTTGTATGTACAGTCCTGGCGCTGGCCCTGGTGTGGTCCATCATCCCGGCGATGGCGGAGGTCACCCACGGGGTGGTCACCGGCGACCGGGTGCTGTTCCGCAAGGCAACCTCGGGCAGCGACTATTGGGATCACCTGGACCGCGGCTGGGTGGCCAAGGTGCTGGATGAAGTGAAGGCCAACAAATACACCTGGTACAAGGTGGAGGCCAACATCCCCGTCGCGCAAAACCGTACCTATGTGGGCTATATCCGCGCGGACTTTTTCCGTATGCTCACCCAGGAGGAGGAGACGGCCTGGCTGGCCGACAAGACCCAGCCCTTTATGGCTGTCATTGAGGGCGGCGCGCAGACGAATGCGCCCAAGCCGTCTGATACCGGGACGATTACAAACACCCCTGTGCCCCTGATGGGGGACTACGGCCAGGTCACAGTTGCCGGCGCCAACCTGCGCGAGAGCCCCGGGGGCACCAGCGTCACCGCGCTGCAACGCGACCAGCTGGTCAAGCTGCTGGCCTTCCCGGGGGCAGGCAACCCCTGGTACAAGGTCCAGGTGGTGGGCACCGGCGATGTGGAAGGCTACCTGCAGTCCGATCACCTGCGCGTGCTGACAAAGGCTGAGCTGGACAAGCTTCAGGCCACAGCAGCCCCCATCACCGACAAGCCCGGGGTGGCTACCCCGGTTCCCGGCGAGTCCGCTTCCACCGGCACCCTGCGCATCACCAAGACCAGCACCAACTTAAGACAAGAGCCGGGCGGGAAATCCCTCTGGCAGTACGCCATCGGGACAGAACTGCCCTATTTTGGCGCACCCGTCTTCTCCGGTGGCTACTACTGGGCCAAGGTGTTCGACAGCGGCCGCAACCTGGAAGGCTATGTGCGCTCTGACTGCTATGAGATAACCTCAGGCGAGGTCATCACGCCGCCCGCCCCCAGCGTGACCCCGGACCCGGGCAAGCCCAGCGGCAACACCGTGCGCATCACCCTGGGCGGGACCAACCTGCGCCAGGCGCCAGGCGGCTCCGTCGTGGCGGTCTTAGGCCGCGGCCGCGTGCTGCCCTTCTACGGCAGCCCGACTGCCCAGGGCGGCTACAGCTGGGTCTATGTGTACGACAGTGAGAGCAAGCTGTACGGCTACGTGCGCTCGGATTGCTACGAGTTTGTATCCGGCGCGCCCGCTGTCACCCCGCCGCCGGCTGAGGACCCCGCCCCGGGTGCCCCCGCCATTGGCAAGCTGTCCTTAATCAAGGGCGGTGTCAACCTGCGCAACGCGCCCGCTGGCAAAACCATCGCGCAGCTGGACCGCGGGCTGGAGCTGGGCTACTCTGCCTATGTTCAGCAGGCGGGCTACACCTGGTATCTGGTGCAGTCACCCAAGGGCATCGGCTATGTGCGCTCTGACGTCATCAAGTTAATCGGCGCGCCCGAAGAAACGGAAAGCCCCTCTGTCACCGATCCTGTTGTCACCCCGCCGTCTTCCGGCGCGTTTGGCTATATCATCACCACCAAGTCCGCTATCAACCTGCGCCAGAAGGCCAACCCCGTTGCGCCTGTTGTGGGCAAGGTGGACAGGTCTCAGGTGCTGGCCTTGACCGGCGCCATCCAAAGCGCCAATGGCTATAGCTGGTACCCCGTCAACATCAGCGGCACGCCCGGCTTCCTGCGCTCAGACTGTGTGCGCCAGCTAAGCAACGCCGAGGTGGCGGATTACCTCAACCATAACAAGCTGCCCTCCCTTACCCCGCCTGGTGATTCCGCCGGCGAGGTGGAGACAGGCTTCGTGCTGACAACCATGGACAAAGTCAACGTCCGCGCCACCACCAGCCTGGACGCCCGCACCCTGGGCCAGGTTCCTGCGAAGGAAACAGCCTTCCCGCTGCTGGGCACGATCACCGCGGGCGGCAGGCTCTGGTACAAAATCACCTATCAGGGGCAGCAAAGCTACCTGCTGGGCTCTGTCGCCCGCATGATGAGCCAGGCGGAGTACCAGGCCTATTTGGGCACCCTGCCCACCCCCAGCCCGACGCCTGCGCCCCCGCCAGTCCCCCCGCCTGAGTCGCTGAGCCAGACGGCCTTCACCAACATCAAAAACGTCATCATCCGCTCGGGCGCCGGCAGCCAAAACCGGAACCTGGGTGTCATCTACAAGAAGGATTCCGTCGTAAAACTCACCGGTGCCAGCGTAGCTGTGGGCACGGAGACCTGGTACCCAGTGCGCGCAAGCGGCATCAACGGGTGGATCCGGGGCGATTTGCTCCGCGTGCTCACCAAGGAAGAGGAGCAGATGCAAGAAAGCGTCGGCAACCCCGACGCGCCCAAGCCTGCCACCTACCGCACCCTGCAGCTGGCTTCAACGGGTGAGGACGTCACCCGATTGCAGCAGGAGCTAAACCGCATCGGTTACCTGCAAACCGCTTATGTGACCGGCGTGTACAACCAGCAGACCGTGGAAGCGGTCAAGGCCTACCAGAGGGCCAACGGGCTGGCCGTGGACGGCATCGCGGGCAGTGCCACCCAGCACAAGCTGTACAACACCGTGCCCGAGGATACCTACAACCCGGGCGGCGGCAGCACCATCACCCCGGGCTTAAACCCTGTGGAATTGGTCGATTGGTATACCGGCGACATCAACCGTTTCTGGGGCCGCGGTGAGGTGGCCTCCATCACCGACGTGAACACCGGCATCTCCTTCCGCGTCAAGCGCTGGGCCGGCGGCTACCATGTGGACGGCGAGCCGCTCACCAAGGCGGATACGGCAGCCCTCTGCCGCATCTATGGCGTGAGGAACGCCCAGGAGATCCTGGAAAAGAACCTCTACCAGCGCCGCCCGCTCTGGGTCACCTTAAAGGGCCGCACCTTCGCGGCCAGCCTCTATGGCGTGCCGCATAACTACCCGCAGGGCGACACCATCCCCGATAACGACTACAACGGCCAGCTCTGTATCCACTTCTACAACAGCCGGACGCATACCTCCGGCTCCGTGGACAAGGGGCATATGAGCGCCATCCAGAAGGCCTATGACGCGGCACACAGCAAAAAATAACTACAACACAATCATCATCGGCGGCGGGGCATCCGGCCTCGCCGCCGCTTGCGTCTGTGCCATGTCGGGCCTGCCCTTTTTGCTGGTGGAAAAGGAAAACAAACTGGGCCGCAAACTGCTGGCCACAGGCAACGGGCGCTGCAACCTGATGAATGTGGGGCCCGCGGTCTACTTTGGTGAAACGGCGTTTGCCCATCAGGTGCTGTCGCGCTGCGGTGTCAGCGAGGTCAGCGCCTTTTTTAAGTCCCTGGGCTTGGCCTTCTTTGAGGAGGAGGGCGGCCGGGTCTACCCGCATACCCGCCAGGCTTTAACGGTGCTGGACTGCCTGCTTACACGCATAGCGGCCTTCAAGGGGGCCACGGTGCGCACCTGCCTTGAGGTGAGTGACATCCAGCACCACAAGGACGGTTTTGACATCACCACAACAAACAGGGAGCGCTTCATAGCACCCACCCTCATCCTGGCCACCGGCAGCCCGGCCGCGCCCAAATTGGGCGGCAGCGGGCGGGTAACGGAACTGGCCGGCCGCCTGGGACATCACCACCTTCCCTTTTCCCCAGCCCTCTGCGCGCTAAGGACACAAACAGGCGCCATTCAGGGCTTAAACGGCCTGCGCGTGCCGGCTTATTTAACTTTGTACCACGATGACCATCCGGTCTGCGCGGCCGCGGGCGAGCTGCTGTACACCGCCTATGGCGTAAGCGGCCTGTGCGCGATGCAGCTGGCCCGGGATGCGCAAAGCGGGCTGGCCCAGGGCAAGCATGTCAGCGTGGGCATCGACCTCTCCCCCCTATTGGGCACGCGCCCCGTACTGATGCGCAGGCTGCGTTTGGATGAACTGACACCAAAGGAGAACCGGCAGGCCATCAACAAGCTGCTGCACACACGCAGGCAGACGCTTGGCGAAGCCTTCCTGTACACCGGCCTGCTGCCCCATCAGCTCATGGGCATCCTTTCGCAGATGCCCCTTCAGCCTGCTGTGGACTGGCTTTGCGACCTGCGGCTGAGGGTCAGTGGCACCCAGGGCTTTGAGCAGGCGCAGGTGGCCTCCGGCGGCATTGCCTGCAGCGAGGTGGATCCCGCCAATATGCGCTCCCGCGTCCTGAAAGGCCTTTATCTGTGCGGTGAGATGCTCAACGTGGACGGCGACACGGGCGGGCACAACCTGCTTTTCGCCTGGGCGACCGGCATCCTGGCCGCGCGGGACATCCTCCAGAAACAATAAACAGGTCAAGAAAACCGCTCCCTGAGGCTTACTTGATATGGAAAACATAGGGGGCCTTACTCTGTGTTCTTTTTGATTTATAAGGGAAACACACAGTAAGGCCCCCTGTGTTTTCGGCATTTTTCATTTGTATAAAAGTAGGTGCCGAAGCAGCGCCTACCTGTTGCGGTGGGAATACATTTCAAAAACACAGCAGACGCTTCTCTTTGCTCGTTCTGATCTAGAGAACACGGAACACAGGGGACGCTACTCTGTGTTCTTATTGATTTGCAAGGGAAACACACAGTAACGTCCCCTGTGTTTTCGGTTTGACCTTTGTAACCTTCCTTTCGCTTTCCCTTGTCCTATACGTATGGCATTCTGACAAAAAGACAAAGAAGAAAGGGTCATTTAGACCTGGATTGACAAGCCAATCTGGATTTGATAAGCTTTCCGCAGTGGACATCCATCCTGGCCGGAGAGCCCGGGCCCAGGGTAAATACGAAGGAGGACGATATGAAAAAAGCACTGATACTGGTTTTGGTTCTGGGCCTGCTGCTGGCTGTCATGCCGGCTGGCGCCGACGGCAAGCTGAGCGTGGAGCAGGAGAACTTCCACGTCATCGATGCCTTCGCCGTCTATGGCTTTGTGTACGCCAAGGTGGCCAATGTGGGCGATCAGGCCATCAAGGTGAGTAACGCCCTGATGGAGGTGATGGACAAGGACGGCAACGCCATCACCAGTACCGACTATTTCAATGGACATGCCCGGTACCTGGAGCCCGGCGAGTATACCTACCTAAGACTGAACGAGGCAATCGAGGACCGGCCCGCCGCCGATGTGGACGGCTGCACGCTGACAGTGACCGGGATATCTGACGGCGACTACAAGAACCTGCGTCTACCCGTGGTGTGCGAGTACAAGGAGAATGTGCAGGTCGACTGGAACACCCGGAACATCATGTACGCCACCGTCACCAACAACACGGAGGACATCATCTACGACCTGGGTGTCGTGCTGGCGCTCCTAGACGCGCAAGGCAACATCCTGTATATGGACAGCAGCTACATGGGCTCCGACAAAGGCCTGCTGCCTGGCAGCTCCATCATCGTCAGGGAATATGTGGATAACCTCTTTATCACGGTCTTTGAGTCCAAGGGTCTGGTGCCCGCCAGCGTGGACGCCATCGCCTATGCGGAGGTTCGCCGGTAATCCCGGAACGTCACCCCCTCAGCCAGCGCCTGGCCACCCCGGGGCTGGCTTTTTCCTTCCACAGCTGCTTGGCGACCTCGGTCTGCTCCAGAGGGATAATAAGGTAAAACGAATCAGAACACAGGGGACCTTACTCTGTGTTCCTGTTGATTTGTAAGGGAAACACGCAGTAAGATCACCTATGTTTTGCGATCTAGCGTTGATTTGACAGCGCATTCCTACAATGATATTGTCTTGACAATGTAACAAATCAAAAGCGGAAAGGGCTTTCGTGTATGCCTAGGAGATCCCGGAAGAGAAGCAGTTCGGGCATGTATCATATCATGCTGCGGGGCACCAACAAGCAGAACATTTTTCACGACCAGGAAGATTATCAATGCTTTCTGAAAGGTCTGGAGAAATATCGCCTGCTTTGTGGTTTTCATTTGTATGCCTACTGTTTAATGCCCAATCATGTTCACCTGCTGCTGCGAGAAGATGAAGAGGGAGAGGTTATTGGGAGCATCATGCTCAGGCTGACCACCTGGTATGTCTATCGCTACAACACAAAATATGAGCGCAGCGGCGCCTTGTTTGAAGGACGCTTTAAGAGCGAACCGGTAGAGGATGACCGTTACTTTCTGACGGTTCTTCGATACATTCACCGAAATCCTGTCAAGGCAGGTATTGCCCGCAGTCCTTCACAGTACCCATTCAGCAGCTTTCAGCGATATGAGAGTCATGACGCAGATCAATTGATTGAAAAAGACTTGCTCTTGTCGCTGATAGACCAAAACTCGCTGCAGGCCTGGCACGAGGGGACAGACCGTGAACAATGCTTAGAGGTATCAGAAACCAGAAAGCACAATCGTTTGACTGACGAATCTGCTTTGCAGGTGATGAAAAAAGCGGGAAAAATAGATCATATGGAGCAATTTAAACAGCTGAACGAGAAACGGCAGGCTGCAACAATCCGTCAAATGCTGCATTCAGGAGCATCCTATCGCCAAACTGTGCGCTTGACAGGAATTAGTATGGCATTGGTTCGAAAAATGGCTGCAAACTAGAGAAAACACAGGGGGCCTTACTCTGTGTTCTTGTTGATTTATAAGGGAAACACACAGTAAGGCCCCCTGTGTTTTCCGTCCCCTGTGTTCTGTGCCAGAGCTCTCATGCAAGAAGGTCACGCAGGGGCAAGCGTGACCTTTTTGTTTATCAATTAAGGGGGCTGACAACACCTTCCTGTTTTGGCGGGAAGCAATCCATTGGGATGGGTGAGTTGGGGTCAAAAAACGCAGGGGACCTTACTCTGAAACACGAGGTGAAATACGGGGGGCCTTACTCTGTGTTCTTGTTGATTTATAAGGGAAACACACAGTAACGTCCCCTGTGATTTTGTCGCTTAAATCTATTGTACGATACTTGAAGATAGTTCATGATATCAAACCCAACTTAGAGCGATATTTTAGTTGGAATAAATATAATTGAAGGGATTACGATATTTTAGACAACGTGCTATAATATTTAAGATAGCTCTAAAAATAAACGGAGGTTACTTAAATGGCAGATGCTGATAGCTGGGTTGAAGCGCAAGAATTTCAAATCACTTTGGACGCACAAGGTAAAATAATAGACTATTTAGATAATGATATTAAACGTACAAATACGCCGGAAGAACGCATTCGGCAAAAAATGTTACAGATTATACACTGTGAGTTTGGTTACCCCACTTCTCATATCGGTGTTGAACGGGCTATAAACATGGGCCGCGAAACAAAACGCGCGGATATTGTTATTTATAATAATTCCGCTGCTTGTGCAAGCAACGATCAAGGGAATATTTATATTATAGCAGAAGTAAAATCACCAACTATTTTAGATACCGACGGTCAATTAAACTCATATATGAGCGCAACGTCTGCGCAAGGCGGTTTTTGGACTAATGGAAATAAAATTGACTTTTATCGAAAAGAGGCTTCAACGGGTTCTATTGGTTCGTGGTTGGGTATCCCGAAATATCAACAAGCATGGGATAGCATAGGAAAATACAAAAAAAGCGACTTAATAGTTCCAGTTGACTTAAAATTAGCTTTTAGGCGTTGTCATAATGCGATATATCGTTCTGGTATTGATTCAGAAGATATTGCATTAGATATGGTTCGTATAATACTGTCAAAAATCGAAGATGAATCAAGCGCCCATGAAGAATGTGAATTCCATATCACGCCAGAAGAATTTGAGAATGAACGCACTAAAAATGCAGCTTGTGCTCGAGTTAGAAAGCTATTCAGCACTGTAAGAGACAGGTACAAAGACGTTTTTTCACCAACTGAAGAAATTACTGCGTCTAATTCGCAACTTGCTGTCGTTGTTTCACAACTTCAACAATACTCTTTTATGGATTCCCCTCATGATGTAATAGGTACAGCATATGAAATTTATGTCGCTTCTCACCTAAAAGGGGAACGCGGACAATATTTCACTAATAGGCTTGTTGTTAATATGATGGTAAAAATTGCTGCTCCTACTGAGCGTGATATAATTTTAGACCCCGCTTGTGGAAGTGGTGGCTTCATACTCACCGCAATGAATTACATTTTTGATTCTATCGACGCATCTTCACGTACAACAAATGCAAAAGAAATATTGAAGCGGAATGTAGTTCATCAACTGTTCGGGATTGACATTTCACCAAAATTGGTAAAAATCGCGAAAGCAAATATGTTGCTTGGAAAAGACGGTCACGGTGGTATCGAACACGCTAATAGTCTCGATAAAGTGAGCAAGTTATCTGCAAGGTTTATAGAATTATGCGGCATCGGAAAGCCTAATATCATTCTAACAAACCCGCCTTTTGGTTCGGGTCATGATTTGCGAATTAAAGAGCCATTTATTTTACAACAGTATAAAAATGGTTATCAATGGGGAATAAACGACGACGGAACACTTTCATATTCAGACAAGCTAAATGATAGACAGGGTGTTGCGCCAGAATTGTTATTCTTAGAAAAATGCTTGGAATGGGTCAAAGACGATGGTATTGTTGGTATAGTTATGGCAAAGGGGCAACTTGACAATAGAGAAGCGTTGTCAGTAAGAAGAACAGTTTGCCAAAAAGCGAAGATATTAGCAGTAATTAACCTTCATGAAGATACTTTTGAGCCATTTTGTGGTTCTAAAGCATCAGTAATATTTTTGAAAAAAGTAAAAAACATACCCGCTGATTATCGTATCTTTATGGCAATTTCCAATAAGGTCGGACAAACAAGCCGCGGGGAAGCGATTTTCAAGAAGGATTCTGAGGGTAACCCTATAATAAAAAATGGGCAGCATATTTTAGACGAGGATTTATCAGAAATTGCAAATAGTTATCGTGATTTCATAAGTGGCGCCTTGGTAGAAAGTGAATTTCGTTATACGGTAGCCTTTTCTGAGTTGGAATCAGATTCGTTATCATTAAATCCCGTCCACTATTTACCGCAGCATAATGCGTCGATAAAAAAAGTTCTAACACTTGGTGAACGAGAAGATTTTGAAGTGCATCGTTTGGGTGATTTGGCGAACGTATTTAATGGCCCCCGATTCAAAAGGCCCTATGCTGCACTTGGTGTAACAAGTGGTCCGACGATAAGAAAATACTTTACTGGAACGGCGCTAACTCAACTTAATTCTGAAAATGTAAAATATTTAGATAGTTCAATCGCAAGCCCTCAAGTAAAAAAACAACTTGACGCATTAACAATATATAAAGGCTATATTTTGGTTTCTGATTCAGGGACGCTTGGACGGGTCACCTATGCACTATCACAACATGATGGTCATGTAGCAACTAATAATTTGATTCGTATTGTAGTTGAAGATATACCGCTACGCGGGTATCTATATCAATTTTTACAAAGTGAATTAGGGCAAAGTCTAATGCTAAAAAATGCTTATGGCACAAATCAAGAGCATTTAGAGCCGGACGTAATAGCCGAAATACCTATCCCAGTACCCAAAGATAGGGCAGTTGTTGAGCAAATCGGAAATGCGGTAATTGAATCTATAGATGAGCTTGAACGCTCAATAGAAGCGGGCAATAATGCAAAAGGCATTTTACTTTCCGTTCTTGACCAATGACACAATAACAAAAAAGGGCGTAAGTTGTCCCCAAAATTGGGGGGAGCTACGCCCTTTTCTTCGCATAAAGTGTAATATCGCTTTTATAACCCTCGAACGGGTCTACCCGTGTAATATCATAGTCAGCGCCCTTGAAGCGTATAAGATAGAGTACACTGAAGTTCGCAACTTTGCCCAGGGTGAGGAGGAATGGGCA
>JAAYFC010000118.1 GCA_012728435.1 Clostridiales bacterium
CCATGTCCGCTTTGTTCAAGAAGACCACGATGTAAGGTACACCAACCTGACGAGACAGCAGGATGTGCTCGCGGGTTTGCGGCATAGGGCCGTCCGCTGCAGAACACACCAGAATCGCGCCGTCCATCTGCGCAGCACCGGTGATCATGTTCTTCACATAGTCAGCGTGGCCAGGGCAGTCAACGTGCGCGTAGTGGCGGTTCTCGGTCTCGTACTCAACATGGGAGGTGTTGATCGTTATTCCGCGGGCTTTCTCTTCCGGGGCCTTGTCGATCTCGTCGTACTTCATCGCCTGGGCGCCGCCGGCTTTGGCCAGCACCATGGTGATTGCCGCGGTCAAGGTCGTCTTGCCGTGGTCTACGTGACCAATCGTTCCGATGTTCACGTGCGGCTTCGTGCGCTCAAATTTCTGTTTTGCCATTGGTTCTCTCCTTACAAGATTACTCTTAATTAATACTAAATGTGGTGACCGAGGATTTTCTCCGCGATGGACCGGGGCACTTCCTCGTAGTGGTCAAAGGACATGGTGAACATGCCGCGCCCCTGCGTTTTGCTGCGCAGGTCCGTCGCGTAGCCAAACATTTCACTCAGCGGCACATAGGAGTGGATGATCTGATCCCCCATGTGGGCTTCGTAGGATTCGATGCGGGCGCGACGTGAGTTAAGGTCGCCGATGACGTCCCCCATGTACTGATCAGGCACGATGATTTCGACTTTCATCATGGGCTCCATCAGGCAGCAATCCGCCTTGCGCAGCGCGTCCTTAAATGCCAGGGACCCGGCGATTTTAAAGGCGATTTCAGACGAGTCTACCTCATGGTAGGAGCCGTCCAGTACTGCGGCCTTGAAATCCACGACCTCGTACCCGCCCAGGATGCCCGACAGGGCCGCCTCACGGATACCGGCGTCAATGGGCGCGATGAACTCACGCGGGATGACGCCGCCAATAATCCTGCTCTCAAAGCTGTAGGATTCACCTGGCTCGGTCTGGGAAATCTCCACAACACAGTGGCCGTACTGGCCATGGCCGCCGGACTGACGGACGTGACGCCCTTCGCCGATGGCGGTTTTGCGGATGGTCTCCTTGTAGGCCACCTGGGGACGGCCGATGGTGGCTTCCACGCGGAACTCCCGCATCAGCCGGTCTACAATGATTTCCAGGTGCAACTCGCCCATGCCGGCGATGATGGTCTGCCCGGTTTCCTGGTCGGTGTAGGTTTTGAACGTGGGGTCTTCTTCCGCCAGACGCGTGAGGGCATAGCCCAGTTTTTCCTGACCAGCCTTGGTTTTAGGCTCAATCGCAACCCTGATGACGGGTTCTGGAAACTCCAGTGATTCCAGGATAATCGGGGCCTTTTCCTCGCACAGGGTGTCACCGGTGGTGGTTTCCTTTAAGCCCACCGCAGCCACGATGTCACCGGTGAAGACCTGTTCGATGTCCTCACGGTGGTTGGAGTGCATCCGCAAAATGCGGCTGAAGCGCTCACGCTTGCCCTTGGTTGAGTTGTACACGTAGGTGTTGGCGGAGGCCTTTCCGGAATAGACACGGAAGAAGGCCAGCTTGCCCACAAAGGGATCCACTGCAATCTTAAACGCCAGGGCGGAGAAAGGCTCGTCATCGCTGGGATGGCGCTCAATCTCTTCGTCTTCTTTCCGCGGATTCACCCCTTTGATACTGGGGATGTCCAGCGGGGAAGGCAAAAGATCACATACCGCGTCCAGCAAGGGCTGTACACCCTTATTGCGGTAGGATGTGCCGCACAGCACCGGGGTCATCTCGCAGGCGATGGTGGTCTTTCGGATGGCAGAAATCAGGTCCTCACGGGTGATGTCCTCGCCGCTGAAAAACTTCTCCATCAGTTTTTCATCCGTCCCAACGACGGCATCGATCAACTTCTCACGGTATTCCGTAGCCAGGGGCAGCATAACCTCTGGAATATCTTCCTCGCGGATGTCACGGCCCTCGTCATCGTAGTAGATCTCGGCTTTCATCTGAATCAAATCGATGATGCCGGTGAAGTTGTTCTCTTTACCGATGGGCAGCTGGATGGGTACTGCGTTCGCGTTTAAGCGATCGTCCAGCATCTCCACCACACGGAAGAAATCCGCGCCGTTGATGTCCATTTTATTGACATAGGCCAGCCGCGGGACATGGTATTTGTTCGCCTGACGCCAGACGGTTTCACTTTGGGGTTCCACGCCGCCCTTGGCGCAGAACACTGCCACAGCACCGTCCAGCACACGCAAAGAGCGCTCCACCTCAACGGTGAAGTCCACGTGGCCAGGCGTGTCGATGATGTTGATGCGGTAGCCATTCCACAGCGCCGTTGTGGCGGCGGAGGTAATGGTGATTCCGCGTTCCTTTTCCTGGTCCATCCAGTCCATGGTCGCACCGCCCTCATGGGTTTCTCCCATGCGGTGTACGCGGCCGGTGTAGAACAGGATGCGTTCGGAGGTCGTCGTCTTCCCGGCGTCAATATGCGCCATGATGCCGATGTTCCGAACCATGTCCAGGGGGTGGTCTCTATGCATGTACGTTCTTACTCCTTACTGTGGCTGAAGATTACCAACGATAGTGCGCAAAGGCCTTGTTGGCTTCAGCCATGCGGTGCATCTCTTCTTTCCGTCTGACCGCATTGCCTGTGTTGTTGGCGGCATCCATCACTTCGGCAGCCAGGCGTTCTGCCATGGTCTTCTCACCGCGCTTGCGGCTGAATTCAACCAGCCAGCGCAGCGCCAAGGTCTGCCGGCGCTCGGGACGAATCTCCATGGGCACCTGATAGGTGGCACCACCCACGCGGCGGGCTTTGACCTCCAACATGGGCAGGATGTTGTTGAGCGCATCCTGGAAGACATCACCGGGCTCTCTGCCGGTTTTTTCGCGGATCATGTTAAAGGCGGTGTAGCAGACATTCTGCGCGACGCCGCGCTTGCCATCCAGCATAATCTGGTTGATCAGCTTGGTAACAGTCACTGTTCCATAAATTGGATCAGGTAATACTTCTCGTTTTGGGATAAATCCACGACGGGGCATAGTTTTCCTCCTATTAAATGAACGTTTGTGAGCCGGAGGCTGGAGGCATTACAGCATGATGCCTTCCATCGCACGCGGTGTGACCTGACGCTTGAATGCAATTCCCGCGGTTCCAAGACGGAAATTGGTGAACGAAAGGCAGGAACCGAACCGGCGTGGCTTACTTATTTCTTGGGACGTTTGGCACCATACAGTGAACGGCCCTGGTTCCGCTTGGCAACACCAGCTGTGTCCAGCGCGCCGCGGACAATGTGATACCGCACACCAGGCAGATCGCGCACACGGCCGCCGCGGATTAACACCACACTATGCTCCTGCAAGTTGTGGCCAATACCGGGGATGTAGCATGTGCCTTCAATCTGGTTGGTGAGGCGGATCCTGGCAATCTTGCGCAGGGCAGAGTTGGGCTTCTTGGGGGTGGTCGTCTTCACAGACAGACAGACACCCCGCTTTTGCGGGCAACCCTGCAGGATGGGCGCGTCAGATTTCTTGACAATCTTCTTGCGACCCTTACGGACCAATTGATTGATCGTGGGCAATTGGGGCACCTCCTGATTTTTGATCGGAGCCTCTTCAAAAGGTCTCCTCCTATAACATTCCCGCAACCCTTGGGAATATATAGTCTAAGTTACAGCGCTTGTTTGGGCGCTTGTTGCCATACGAGAGGCAACCTTAACATAATACCGCTAAACATCTTGTTTTGTCAATGTTTTGTGATGGAGAATTTGGTCAAGCTGTCTGTTTCGCGAAAATATTCGTGCTTTGATGAGATTTGCAGCAGAAAATGCATATCCGCGCCGCTTTGCCGGTACGTTTTACAGCAAAAAAGCGGTTGATATGATACCATGGACGCAAGCTCAATCAAAGGAAGTGAACAGGATGATATTGGAAGAGGCAAGAAAGGCGCTGGACCGGATTGATACGCAGATTGCGCAGCTGTTTTGCGAGCGCCTGGCGGTCATCGATGACATTGCACGCAGCAAAGCGCAAACCGGCGTACCGATTTACCACCCGGAGCGGGAGGCAGCCGTCATAGAAAACCTGCTATTACAAAGTGATTCTTCATATGAAGATGCGCTGCGTGCTCTGTATGAGCGCGTCTTTGAAATCAGCCGCGAAAGACAGCGCAGGCTCATCGCTTCCATCAGCCAAGACGCATGATGCCCGTTTGACCTTAACCCGCTAAAAGGTTTATAATCCTGTCAGATTGTTGAAGGGAGCACCGCATGGACCGCGACGTCCCGCAAGGGAACCGATTCCGATTTTATTTAACCATGGCTGCCATTGTGCTGGTCGCCGTGCTGATTTTATATGTGCTGGGTGTCTTTGGCGGCGGTCCCAGGCGGCTGCATGTGACCAAGTTGCGCTGCGTGACCACCCAACAGGTAACACCCTTTGGCGACAAGGTGCTGTATTATGACGGCACCAACCTGTACTGCCTCAACGCCAATGGTACTGAGCAATGGAAGTACGCCTTAGGCCCCGGCGCCCGCTTTACCGCCAGTGACGGCGTGGTGTCAGCCTGGGCCGGCTCCCACTTGCACATTTTGGACCGCAACGGCCGCGCCAGTTTTAACGACCGGCTGCCTGACCCCATCCAGTTCGCGAAGGCAGGACGGCAATATGTAGCCGCAGTTGTCGGTGAGGGCGTCAGCCCCACCCTGCTTGTCAAGGACGTCAACGGCCTGGCGGTGGATTCAGAATCCGTCGCATACAGCGATAAAATGATCCTGGACATGGATTTCTTTGAAAACGGCAACTACCTTTGGACGACCTCCCTGGATGTGTATGGCATTTCCCCTGTGATTGTGATGAACATCTACCGCGTGGGTGCAATGAACACGGGCGAGGTCGACCTGGGCGAGGAAATTACCTACAAGGTGGTGTACGCCGGGGACAAGCTGCATGTGGTCAACACCAAGGAGCTGAATCTGTACGATTACCGCGGTACGCTGGACCCCTTTGCCAAGCAGCTGGTCTATGGCTGGAAGTTAATTGACAGCAACCCCGCCGGCAGCAATGCTGTGCTGCTGTTTGCGCCGGAGATGCAAACTGCAAATGAACAGCAGATTACCGAATTGCGCATATTGACCAGCAACAGGCGGGACAGCCGCTATACTTTGCCCAACAGCTGCGTAGGCGTGGGCTTAAAGGGAAACACCATCTTCGCGATTTCCGCGGATACGCTGTATCAGGCGGAGTTGAACGCGCAACGCTTCTCCGCCATCAAGCTGCCCATCAAAACCTCGATAACTGGCTACATCGGCAAGCTCTCCAATGGTTCCAGCCTGGTGAGCAGCGGGCTGGATGTGTACCTGATCTCCTTGCCATAAGACAGGAGGATAGCTTTGAACGTAGTTGACGGAATTCTCTTATTTGTACTGGCCATCAGTGTAATCTACGGACTCTATCACGGTTTTATCCAATCCGTGGCAAGCTTGGCCGGGCTGGGTGTTTCCATCTTAGCAGGCCTCATTTTTGGGCCGCAGTTAGCGAGTTTGCTGGCCAAAAGCCAGCCAGTGCGGGATGTGCTGGTGAATTATTCCGACGCGGTGGTACGCGTTGGGGACTACGAGTTGGCCAGCTCCCCCGTCACCACGGTGTCAGGCAGCCTGCTGGACACGGTGCTGGGCAGCGTATCCTTCCCGGACTCGGTCAAGAGCCTTTTGAAGGACAACATCATCACCCAGGCTTTCTCAAAAAACGGCCTGTCCACTGTGAATGAGTACGTATCCAACACCTTAATCCAGACGGTGCTGAGCGTGGTAAGCTTTTTAATCTGCTGCTTGATTGCCTATGTCATCTGGATTTTCCTGGTATCTGTTGTCCGCCATGTGTTTGAATTCCCCATCCTCAAGCAGCTGGACTGGCTGGCCGGCGGCCTGTTTGGGCTTGCGCGCGGCGCCGTTATTTGCTATTTGCTGGTGCTGCTCATCCCCTTGATTCAAGTGATGGTGCCGGATGAAAGATTCCTGGCCTTTTTACAGAGCAGCCAAGTGGCGGATATCTTTAGAAACGACGGGTTCTTTGTACGGGTTATCCGTGGCGGTTAGCTAATGAAGGCACATCAAAAGGGGCTCGCGGCGTGATCTCGCGAGCCCCTATGTTTTGTGTCCGCTTAAACAGCATTCAAGCTGCATTAATCAATGGACCAGCCGCCGGTGTTCTTGTCAAAGAAGGGATGGTTGCGGTTTTCCTCTAAGCGTTCGCGCAGCAGGTCCTCATCCGCCTGGGTGAAGCCAGTTTTTGCAACCTCTTCATAATGCTTCATCATGAAGGATTGGCACTCCCAGTTGCCTGGCGGTATCAGGGCATCCGCGCCCATATTGAAGGAATAACGCATGCCAGCCAGACGGGCGGCTACATCATCCTGGTCAAAGGGTTTGCACCAGGACTTGGGCCAGTTGGACTGCTCGCGCTCCGTGTCATTCAGCCAGGCGCGCTCTACCAGCGCCTTGATGCCCAGCAGGCCGAAGCCCTTCTCCTGCTTCACCTTCAAAAGCTCACTGCCGATGCCCTGTCCCATATGCAGCAGGTAGTTGAGCGGAAACATCACCGTATCAAAGGGATAGCGCTTCAAGGCCTCCAGGGCCGCGTACTGCGAATGCGCGCTGAAGCCAATCTTGCGGATCAAACCCTTTTGCTGCAGCTTTAAAACCAGGTCCATGGTGCCGCCGGGGCCGAAGGCTAGCTCTACATCCTCGGGCGTGGTCAGGGAATGCAATTGGTAGACGTCAAACCAGTCAGTCTTTAGGTTCTCAAGTGATTGATAGAATTCCTTCTCTGCGTCCTTTGCCTTACGCTCAGTAGTTTTGCAGGCCAGGTAAACATCTTTGCGGTAGGGCTTGAAGGACTGACCGAAGATGAGCTCCGCGTTGCCGTAGCTGGGCGCGATATCAAAATAGTTGACGCCCATGTCGATGCTTTTGGCGACGTAATTGTCCGAATCCGCCTGACGCTCATCCATGCTGACGATGCCAGCATAGATGATGGGGCTGATGAGATAGCCGGTCTTCCCAAGAGGTACTTTTTTCATGTCTGGGTTCTCCTTTTGAAGGTCGCTTCTTTACTGGGCTAGCAGGTCGATCAATTGGTTGCTGCGCTTCATGAAGGCTTTTAGCTCATCTCCCTCCAGAGGGCGGGAAGACAGGCGCGCCAAGTCAAACACCTGCTTGATCAGCAGCTGTTGCTTCTCCCCCGCCTCCATCGCGGCAATGGACTGAATGCTCTTGTTGGCGCGGTTGAGCACCAGGGTATATCGCTCGGGGAACGCGCCGGCGGCTTCACCGTAGATGCGGCTCATATCCTTATAGCGGCGCAGCTGTTCGTCCTCCGTCAGCATAGCCGGGGTGTCCTTGTCGCTGAGCGCTTCAAGCAGCACTGTCAAGTCCGGCATATCCAGCACTTCACGCACGCGATTTTGCACCGTTTCCAGATCCAGGTCCTTTCCTTCCTCGCTGTCATCCTGCAAGCCCTTCACATCCGCGTCCACGCGCATGAACTGAACATCTGCGCCGCCGGCATACTCCAGGAAGGACATGAAGTTGACGTCAATCAAAGTATCCATCACCGCCACATCGATTCCCTTTTCCTCAAAGGGCGCAACGCTGGCCGCCTGGCGCGCGGTATCTGTGGTGTAGTACACCTTCTTCTCTGTCTTGCCCGCGTTGCGGGATTTGTACTCATCCAGGGTGTAGTATTCGTTCTTGGTGGTTTTCAGCAGCAAAGAATCCTTCACCGCGTCGTAGAACTTGCGGTCGGAGATGCCGCCATACTTGATGAAGGGATGGATGTCATCCCAGTACTTCTGGTAGGTTTCGCGCTCTGTTGTAAAGAGAGAATTAAGCTTGTCCGCCACCTTTTTAACAATATGCTGGGACAGGCGCCTGACATAGCCGTCGTTTTGCAGGAAGGAGCGGGACACATTCAGCGGCAAATCCGGACAATCCAGCACGCCCTTTAAGACCAGCAGGAACTCCGGGATGACCTCCTTGATGTTGTCAGCCACAAAGACCTGGCGGTTGAACAGCTTGACCTGGCCGTCCTGGCCAGAGAAATCACGCTTGATGCGCGGGAAGTACAGAATGCCCTTTAACACAAAGGGATAGTCCACATTCAGGTGGATCCAAAACAGGGGGTCTTCCCAGGTGTTGAAGAGCTTGCGGTAGGTCTCCTTGTATTCCTCATCCGTGCAGTCCCGTGGCGCTTTGAGCCACAGCGGATTGACCTCGTTGATCAGGACAGGGCCGGGGACAAAGGCTGGCTCCTCATCATCTTGCAGATCAACTGCCTCTGTCTGCTCCGCGCCTTCGGCTTTTTCTTTCTTGGCTTCCTTTTCTGCTTCCTTCTTGCGCTTCTTTTCCGCTTTGATCTGCTCCTTGATGCCCTCAATATCCTCAAAATAAATGGGGACGGACATGTAGCCGCAATACTTGTTTAGCACTGATTCCACCACATGGCCTTCAAGGAACTCCTTTTCCTCATCGTTCAGGCACATGGTGATGGTGGTGCCGCGCTCAAACCGGGTGCCTTCCCCCATCTCAAAGGTGATGCCGTCCTCGCTCGTCCAGCGTACGGGCACTGCCCCCTCCTGATAGGACAGGCTGTCGATGCTGACGCGGTCAGACGCCATAAAAGCAGAATAGAAGCCTAAACCAAAGTGACCGATGATGCCGGCGGGGTCTTCACCGGTATAGTTTTTCAAAAACTCCTCAGCGCTGCTGAAAGCAACCTGGTTAATGTACTGGTCCACTTCCTCACTGGTCATGCCGATGCCGTTGTCCCAGACACGAATTTCCTTGTTCTTTTTATCCAGCGTCACCACAACGCGCAATTCTTCATCGTCTGGCGCGCCGCCAACCATCTTTAACTTGGTGATGGCGTCCACCGCGTTGGAGACGATCTCGCGCAGAAAGATGTCCTTGTCCGAATACAGCCAGCGCTTGATGACCGGCATAATGTTTTGGGCATCGATGGAAATGCTGCCCGTTTGCATGGTTTTCTTCTCTTTTGCCATGAAAATATCCTCCAGGAACTCATATTTACTTTTTGATTGTATCACTTGCTGTGGTGGTTTGCAAGCATATTTTAGCACTCTCGGCTTGAGAGTGCTAAAAGAGGTTCGTATCGATATCTTGTCAGCCTTTCTTGGGCAGCACAACCGTTTCACCTTCAATCAGGGTGACCGGTACCTTGATGGATTTGGCAGGGAGGGCTTCTTTGCCCTTGTTATCGATTTGCTTCAGCAAAAGCTCAGCAGCAGCCTCGCCAATCTGCTGAGTGTCCTGGTTGATGGTGGTCAGGCGCGGGCTGATATGCGCCATGAACTCCAGCCCGTCAAATCCAATCACAGAGATGTCCTCCGGCACGCGCAAACCAGCCTCGCGGATTGCAGATAGCCCCCCCAAGCCAGCGTAGTCGTCCGGCATAAGGATACAGGTGGGCGGCTGGGGCAGTTTGAGCAAGTCCGCTGTCAATTTTTTTGTCAGGCTTACATCGCGGTAGCGGCTGACCTTATAATACTCATCGCGGTAGGGGATGCCCAACTCCTTGAGGGTTGATTGATAGCCCTCAAAACGCTTGTTGGTGACACCGGCCAGCGCGCCGCTGATAAAGCCAATGCGCGTATGACCCAGCTTGTGGGCATAGCGAACCGCCTTGCTGATACCGTCCACATTGTCCGAATAAACAGAGGGATGACCTGGATAGGTATGGTCTATGGTGACCATGGGGATGCCTGCGTCCGCTAATTCCAGCAACTCTTTATCCGAGAAATCAATACAGGCCACAAAAACGCCATCCATGTTGCTGTAACGGCAGTGCTCCAGGTAACTGATGGTGCGCTTGCCCACAGTGCGGTTCATGAGCATGAGGTCGTATCCCTGCTCCTCCATCTTGATTTTGAAGCTCTCCAGCACGCTGACAAAAAACTGGTGTAGCAGGCCGTGGCTGTCATCGTCCTCCAGCAGCACCCCGATGATAAAGGTGCGGTTTGTTTTGAGCGCCTGAGCCGCGGCATTGGGCAAATAGCCCATGCTTTTGGCGGTTTCGCGGATCTTCTTGGCCGTCTGGGTGCCAACCCCCGGCATGTGGTTGATGGCTTTGGAAACAGAAGCGACTGATACGCCGCATTTTTTCGCGATATCCTTTAAGGTAACCATCTGTTCCCCCTTCAAATGCTCTATTAATCGTTTTCGCATCCAGTATATGGCCAGATAATCTATTTGTCAAGTGGCCGACGTACCTTACATACATTGAGCGCGAAAACAGAGTTGTGCCTCAGATAAGAATGAGCGCGAAACGAGTATGCTCAAGTCATGAAAGGGAAAGTGGTAAGCATGGGGGCAAGGATCGAGGTCACCAAACAACTCTGGGG
>JAAYFC010000119.1 GCA_012728435.1 Clostridiales bacterium
CCCCAGAGTTGTTTGGTGACCTCGATCCTTGCCCCCATGCTTACCACTTTCCCTTTCATGACTTGAGCATACTCGTTTCGCGCTCATTCTTATCTGAGGCACAACTCTGTTTTCGCGCTCAATGTATGTAAGGTACGTCGGAGGATTGACAGATTGCGCAAAAAGTCTTACGCTTGTACTAACAAAAGGCGTAATACGCCTGCATAGGAGGCAACATGAAAAAACGGATTCTGCTCCCCATCTTATCCCTGATGCTGGTGTTCACCATGGTCTTTGGCGCGATGGCGATCACCCTGGAGGACGTGAACGAGTTCCTCAACAACAGCGCCAAATTGGGCGAGGGCAGCAAGGCCAACCCCATCGCCATCATCCCCATCAACCATATTGATGGCCCCCACGAGGAAGACCTGTTTTATGCCTTCGTCAGCTTCAAGTACCAGGCCCGCGGCTATATTAAATACCAGGTGAACTTTATTTCCTGCACCTGCCGCTCCGCGGATGTCAACTACTGGACCACCGCCTATGTGGATCTGACGCTGCCTGAATCCGGACTGCTGGACGATGCCCAGGTGCGCACCTTAAGCTTCGACGCGGATGGCACCGGCCGCTACACCGGCGGCTTCTGGGGCGATTCCAACCCCATCCCCAGCGGCCAGACCTTTGAGATGATCAAGGAACAGTACGTTCCGTATTACATCGACAAAACCTTCGGTGAGCTCAAGGGTCTTTCCACCATTGACGACATCGACCTGGCCGATTACCAAAAGGGCGAGGGCCGCGAAGCGCTGACGCTGGATACCTGGACGGGCGCGACTGTTTCCACCAATAACATCCTGCGCATGCTGCACGCGATCTTCAAGCACCACGGCACGGACGCGCATTTCGCCAATGACCCCTCCATTGAAAAACTGGCCGCGCCCGCGCCCGTGGAAGAGGGCGTCAAAGAGACGGCCGCCGTCACCACAAGCGGTGAGTTGGCGCCGCTACCCGCACCGGTGGATGAGACCAAGACCTTCTTAAAAAACAAGGACGACAAGGAAGAGTCCCCCTGCACCCCGGGCGACTTTGGCCCCACCTGCTCGGCCATCAACAACACCAACCTGCTGGAATACTTGAACCGCTCGGATGTCTTCTATATTGACACCCGCGATCACAACGACTACATGAAAAAACACCTGCGCAACTTTGAGGTCATCCCCTTCTTTGGCCTGATTTACAACAAGGACGCGCACACCGATGCCAGCCTGCCCCAGTTGTACGGCGGCACCCCGCAGGAGCCCGTGCCCGTGTATAAGGAGAGCGATGAGCTCTTAAAGGCCCTCTTCCCCCAGGACAAGGTGCTCTTCATCATGTGCCAGTCCGGCGGCCGCGTCGGCATGCTGATGAACATCTTAAAAGCCCGCGGATGGGACATGAGCAAGGTCTACAACGTTGGCGGCATGGCGCAGTACACCGGGGCTGAGTACCGCGACCTGATTGTGGACACGCCGGAGATGCTGATGGAGATTACCTACAGCTTTGAAGGTTTGACACGGATCGCCCCGTAAAAACAGACAAGTGCATAAAAAGGCTCCGGGACAGACCGTCCCGGAGCCTCTTTCCTTGTTTGGCGCCTATGGTTTTACAAGGTCATACGGCCAGTTGATGATGCCGCCCAAGTCGTACAGATTGGTGTAGCCCTCCTGCACCAGCTGCATAGCCCCGGCGCGGCTGCGCGCGCCTGAGCGGCAGTACAGGAAGATTAGCGTGTCCTTGTCCGGGAAATTGGTTTGAACCAGCGAAACCAGGTTGCCCAGCGGCAGGTTGATGGCGCCGGGGATATGGCCGGCGGCAAACTCGTAGGGCTCACGCACGTCAACGATGGCAATCTCCTCCCCCGCGTCCATGCGCTGTTTGGCTTCCGCGGGCTTAATGACGCGGTACTCCGCCTTTTGGGGCGCTTCCTGTTTGCCGGTCTGTCTGGCGCGCTCAAAATCATCCGGGCCTAAGTGGCAATAACCACCCGGGTTTTTGACGAGGTAGTCCTGGTGGTAGTCCTCCGCCTCCCAAAAAGAGGTCAGCGGGGCAATCTCCACCACAAAGGCGCTGTGCTTGGTCTTTTCCTGCAGGGCCAAGGCTTTGATGATGTCGCCGTCCCGGTCGTTGTCATAGTAGATGCCGGTCTGGTACTGGGTGCCAACGTCATTGCCCTGGCGGTTTTCCACCGTCGGGTCAATGGAGGAGAAGAACAGCGCCACCAGCTCCTGAAGGCTTACCATGTCCGGGTTATAGATGACCTTCACCGTTTCCCGGTGGCCTGTTTTGCCGGCTACCACCGTTTGGTAATCCGGGTTGTCCACGGTGCCGTTGGCATAGCCGCTGGATACATCGATGACGCCGGGCACCAGGGACATCATGTGCTCCGTGCCCCAAAAACAGCCGCCCGCGAAATAGACCGTAGGGGCGTCTTCCTGCGCCGTGGTGGTCCTGGCCTTCATCAGGGCGGGGGAGACAGCGAAGATTGCTGCCAAGATGACGATAAATAGCGCGATGATTGTAATCCTCATAGCATCCTCCTGCGCAAATGGTCCTTGCTTACGCAGTTTTATCATACCCCGCGCGCAATCATATCAAGCAGGGCTTGCGCACCTGTGACCACGGCTTATAATAAGGGAACAGGGCGCAGCCCATAAAAAAGAAGGGGAGCCATGATGAACCGCCTGCTTGCCAAAACCGCACTGGGTGTCCTTGTGATGGACCTGGCGCTCAAACACCTGCCGCTGGGCGCAGAGCGCGTGCTGATTCCGGGTGTATTGGCCCTGTCCTATGCGCGCAATACCGGCGTGGCCTTTGGGCTGCTTTCCGGCAAGCCCGTTCTTAGCTTCGGCCTGGCCGCGCTGTTAATCGCTGCAGGCAGCTGGGCTTTAACCAGGCTGCCTCTCAGCCGCTTTGAGTCGCTCTGCGCCGGGCTTATCCTGGGCGGCGCGCTGGGCAACCTGATTGACCGGGTGATATACGGCGCGGTTCATGATTATCTGCGCTTTCTGTGGATCGATTTTCCGGTGTTTAACCTGGCGGATATCGCGGTGACCACAGGCGCGGTGCTGCTGATGAGCAGGCTGCTTTTTAGCGGCAGAAAGGAAGCGGCATGAAGCAAAGGGAGCTGACCGGCACTGGCGAGCGGCTGGATGTACTGCTGTGCGGCGAGGGCATCTCCCGCTCCAAGGCCGCGAAACTCATCAAGGACGGCCAGGTGCGCGTTAACGGGGTTGTGGTGACAAAGCCCTCTTTTAACCCTGTTTTTAGCGATAAAGTGGTGTTTGAACTGCCTTGTATGGAGGATGGCGCCCCAAAAGCGGAGGATATTCCCATTTCTGTGGTATATGAGGATGAGGCGCTGGCCGTCATCAACAAGCCCGCTGGCCTGGTGGTGCACCCGGGCAGCGGCAACCAAAAGGGAACCCTGGTCAACGCGCTGCTGCACCACATGGATGATTTGTCCACCCTTGGGGGCATTGACCGCCCAGGCATCGTGCACCGGCTGGACAAGGACACCAGCGGCCTTTTATTGATTGCCAAGCAGGATGCGGCACATGCGGCGCTGACAAAGGCGCTGGCCCAGCAACAGATTCAAAAATACTATATCGCGGTAGTGGCAGGGCAAATGAAGCAGGAAAGCGGCACATATGACAACCCCATTGCGCGCAGCACGCGCGACCGCAAAAAGATGACGGTGGCAGAAGGCGGCCGGAACGCGCTGAGCTTCTGGAGCCTGCTGCGCCAGGACGCGCGCAGCGCACTGGTATTGGTGAAGTTGGTGACCGGCCGCACACACCAAATCCGCGTGCATTTCGCGCACGACCACCACCCTGTGCTGGGCGACCCGATCTATGGCCATAAAACCATGCCCAAGGCGTCCCGCCTGATGCTGCACTCCTTCGCGCTTCGCTTCACACACCCTGTAACCGGGGAGATGATGCGCTTTCATCAGCTGCCGGAGGAGGCATTCAAGGCGGAGATGGATGAGCGGCTCAAGGGCCTCATTGGCCTTAAATAAGCCAGGAAACGCCAAGAACCATCATAAGGCGGGCTTCCCGCCTTTTTTAATATGATGTTTTAACCAAGGAGCATCCGGTCGCTCATGGCCTCTTCGCCCGCGTTGGCGGAGAACATCTGCACCAGTTGCTCCACTGTCAGCTTGTGCTTTTCGCCGCCATTGACATCCAGGATGATGCGCCCATGGCTCATCATCACCAGACGGTTGCCATAATGGATGGCGTCGCGCATGTTGTGGGTGACCATCATGCAGGTGAGGCCCATCTCGCTGATGAAGCGCTCGGACAATTCCAGCACCTTGCGCGCGGTCTTGGGATCCAGCGCCGCGGTGTGCTCATCCAAAAGGAGCAGCTTAGGCGCCTTGAGGGTCGCCATTAACAGGGTGAGCGCCTGGCGTTGTCCGCCGGAGAGCAGGCGCACCTTAACGGACATGCGCTCCTCCAGCCCCAGGCCCAGGGAGGCCAGTTTGTCATGAAAGGCTGCCTTGTCACCTGCGGTCACGCCCCATCTCAGGGTGCGCCGTGCGCCTCTGCGCAGGGCCAGGGCCAGGTTCTCCTGAATCTCCATGTCAGCGGCCGTGCCCATCAGAGGGTCCTGAAAGACACGTCCCAGATGGCGGGCACGTTTATGCTCACTTAAGCGGTCCAGGCGCTGGCCATCCAATTCGATGCTGCCGCTCTCCTGGCGGTAGACGCCGGCGACGCAGTTGAGCAGCGTGGATTTGCCCGCCCCGTTGCCGCCAATCAGGGTGACAAAGTCCCCCGGGTTTAGGTGCAGGCTCACATCATCCAGCGCCAGCTTCTCATTGATGGTGCCGGGGTTGAACACCTTGGTAAGCCGTTGGATGTCAAGCATGGCGCTGCCTCCTCTTAAGAGACACCATGAGCGTGTCCCGCAGCTCCGCAAAGCGCGGCAGGGACAGGGCCAGTGCCACGGTGATGGCCGTGAACAGCTTCAGGTCGTCCGCGGGCATGCCCATGCGCAGCACCAGCGCGATGATGATGCGGTAGGTGATGGCCCCAAAGATCATGGAGGTGAGCCGGCTTTTGAAGCCGCGCTTGCCAAAGAGCACCTCGCCGATAATCAGGCTGGCCAGCCCAATCACGATGGAGCCTGTGCCCATCTGCACATCAGCGTAGTTTTGCGACTGCGCAATCAGGCCGCCGGACAGGGAGACCAGGCCATTGGACAGCATCAGCCCGATGATGAGGGCGGTGTCCGTGTTGATGCCCTGGGCGCGCACCATGTTGGGGTTGTTGCCTGTCGCGCGCACCGCGCTGCCCAGCTCCGTACCAAAGAACCAGTACAGGATGAACACCAGCCCCACAGCGACCGTGCCGCCCAAAATGATGACGGACATGGTTTTGTTAAGGCCCAGCCAATCAGAAATCTTGCTGTAGACCGTTGTCATGCGCAGCAGGGACATATTGGACATGCCCATCACGCGCAGGTTGACGGAGTACAGGGCAATCATGGTCAAGATGCCCGAAAGCAGGGCCGGGATGCGCAGCTTGGTGTGCAAAAGCCCTGTTACCAGGCCCGCTGCTGTGCCGCCCACAAAGGCGAAAAGCAGGCTCAGCGCCGGATCATGGCCGTTTGTGATCAGGCGCGCGCAGATGGCAGCCCCCAGGGTGATGGTGCCCTCCACGGTTAAATCGGCCACATCCAGGATGCGGTAGGAGATGTAGACGCCCAAAGTCATGATGGACCAGAGCAGTCCCAAAGATACAGCGCCCAGGAGAATTTGTTGCATAATGTCCTCAGGTTCAGTCGGTGTCCCGGGTTCCCCCGGGGGAACAAGCTGGTGCGTGACGTAGCGTCATTACACGTCAACATCCACCGCGTAAGGAAGGAGCTCCTGCGGGATTGGCAGGCCAATCGCGTCACAATAGGTTTTGTTGATGAGGAATTCAAACTCACTCAGGCGCTGGATGGGCATCTCCCCCACCTTGGTTTTGTTCCTGAGGACCTCTGCCGCCATGGTGCCTGTCTGCTTGCCCAGTTTGAAATAGTCTATGCCCAGGGTAAAGGTGCCGCCGCTGTTCACCTGGCCGGCTTCGCCGCAAGCGATGGGAATCCCCGCCTTCAGCGCGGCTTCCGCCACCACGGGAATCGCTGAGGCAATGATGTTGTCCGTGGGCACATAGATGGCATCGACGTGGTCCACCAGGCTCAAGACAGCCTGCTGAACATCGTTGGAATTGCTGACTGTCACCTCCACGACCTGCAGACCCAGGCGCCCGATCTCAGATTTGGCCAGCTTGGCCTGGATCTGGGAGTTGACCTCGCTGCCGGTATAGAGCAAGCCAATCACCTTGGCCTCCGGCAAGAAGCGCAGGATGAGGGCAATCTGCTCCTCCACAGGATTCATGTCCGTGGTGCCCGAAACATTTAAGCCGGGCTTCTCGTTGCTTTGTACCAGCTTGGCCTCCACATAGTCCGTAACCGCAGTGCCCAGGATGGGCAAGGTCTCGGACTTTCCGGCCAAAGCCAGAACGGCTGGCGTTGCGATGCCCAGGGCCATATCCACCTTGTCCGCCAGGAATTTGTCCGCGATGCTGGCGCAGATGTCCTGGCTGGCCTGGCCGTTTTGGTAATTGATTTTGACGTTCTTGCCATCCTCAAATCCAGCCTCTTTCAGGCCTTCCAAAAACCCATCCCGTGCCGCGTCCAGTGCGGGATGCTGGACGAACTGAAGGATGCCCACCGTGGTCTGCTTTTCCTGCCTGAAGATAAAGAAAGCGGCGACAGCCAGGGTGACCACCAGCAGCAGGGCAAGCAAGGTTTTAAGATTCTTCTTCATGATCCAGTCCTCCTTCATATGCTTTGGGTTCAGGTGGTCAAGTGCCGCGGATCTTGATACACAAAACGCCCTCAACATCTAAACGCTGAGGGCGAAAAAATCCGCGGTACCACCTCAATTTTCTGTCCAAAGACAGCTCACCGGCAACGATCATTGCCTGCCCCTGTAACGGTGGGCCTCCGGCACAGCTTACTGTCCTTTCGGAGTTCGGCTTGCGGCTCGCAGGATGTACTCGCGCTGTGGTCCCCCTGCTGCCTCGCAGCAACCGGCAGTTCTCTTGAGGGGTGGCACACAGGCTACCTGTTCCCGGTCAATGCCTGATGGGGTACATGGTACGGGCAAAGCCCCCAGCCTTCAATGTTTGTTTTCATCCTCATTTATCCGTTCTGAACAATTCCCTCCAAAAAACATAGTCTGTACAGGATGCACGATTCGTTGACAGCCATCCGTTGTATGGGTATCATCCCTGTATGCAGGGAAGGAGGACGTATGGGAAAGCGAATTGTAACGCTGCTGATCGCCATGGTAATCATCGCTTTGACGGTCGCACCTGCCCTGGCCAATGAGGAAGATTACCCCGCAACCGTTGTCGGCGGCGCGCTGCATCTGCGCCAGAAGCCGGATAAAAAAGCCCACTCCCTGGGCCGTTTTAAAAGCGGTACCCAGGTGTTTGTGCTGGCCGACGGGGACGACTACTGCAGGGTGCGGACCAAGGACGGCAAGGAAGGCTACATGATGAAGGAGTTCTTATCGTTTGAAAACGGTTTGCCGCCAAAGGAAGTGCTCACCCCGGAGCCGGAGCCGACGCCAGACCCCACAAGGGAACAGGCTTTATCGCGCGGCATTGACCCTAATAAGCCCATGCTTGCCCTGACCTTTGATGACGGCCCGCAGCCGGATTCCCTGATTGTGCTGGAGGCGCTGAACAAGCATGGCGCGCGCGGCACCTTCTTCATCCAGGGCATGAACATCGCGGGCAATGAGGAAGTCTTAAAAAAGATCATAGCGTCCGGGCATCAGGTCGGCTCGCATTCCTGGTCGCACCCCAATTTCAGGAATGTGTCCGAGTCCACGGTGCGCTCGCAGATGGAACGCACCGCCCAAAAGGTGAAGGACGTGGCCGGCTACGAGCTGACCATTATGCGCCCGCCCTACGGCGCCAATAACCGTTTGTCCAGGCGGGTTCTCAGGAGTATGGGCCTGCCCATCATCCTGTGGTCGGTTGACTCCCTGGACTGGAAGACGCGCAGCACCAGTGCCACGGTCAACACCATCCTGGAGCAGGCCACAGACGGCGCCATCATCCTGTGTCATGACGTGTGGAACACCACAGGCCGCGCGATGGAGGAAGTGATTCCCAAATTGATTGAGCGGGGCTTCCAGTTGGTCACGGTGTCGGAGATGATGAGTTTCCGCAAGGAGGCGCTCCACCCGGGCACGGAATACAACCACCTGGACCGCAAAAACATCGAACCGGGGCTGAGCCCATCACCTGCGGGGACGCCCGCGCCTGCAGGCGCAAGGCGCTGAGACTGAACCAATTGCACCGGGGCCATCAAAGGCCCCGGTTTTTTGTTAGGGCTCTGGACTGGCTGTTGCACCTTGCATCTCCCGCGCGTATGCCAGCAAGTCCGCGGGGATGTCAATCCCCATCGCGTCACAGGCTGTCTTGTTGACGTAGTACTGATACACGCTTTGGTGCTCAATGGGCATCAGGGAAACATCCGCGCCATCCCGTAGCACCGACAGCGCCATCAGCCCTGTTTGGTAGCCCAGCAGCTCATAGTCAATGCCCAGGGTGAAGTTGCCGCCCTGCATCACCATGTTACCGTCCCCCGCCACCACCGGCACCATCGCGGCCAGCGCCGCCTCATACACAGTGGGCATGGCGGAGGCCAGGGTGTTGTCGGTGGGGATATACAGGGCGTCGCACTCCTGGATGATGGTGTTCACCGCCTGGTACACATCGTTTGAGTTGTTGACGGTGATTTCCTTCCACGCAAGACCCAGCTTCTCAAGCTCCGCTTTTGCTTCTCTAACCTGCAAACGGGAGTTGACCTCGCTGGAATCGTAGATTAAGCCCACAGTTTTCGCATCCGGCACCAGGCGGGCGATCAAGCCAATCTGCTCGTCAACGGGGTTCATGTCCGGGGTGCCGCTGATGTTGCCGCCCGGGTGCTCGTTGGACTGCACCAGCTTGGCTTCCACATAGTCAGTGATGGCAGCGCCCAAAACGGGGATGGTCTCCGTCTTGCTGGCGACCGCCAGTGCGGAGGCCGTGGTGATGGCCAGGATTAAGTCCACCTGCATCCCTACATAGTAATCCGCGATACTGGACAAGGTATCCTGGTTGCCTTGGGCATTGCGGTAGTCGATGGTCATGTTGTGCCCATCCGTGTAGCCGTGTTCATTGAGGGCCCGCAAAAAGCCTTCCCGTGTGGCATCCAGCGCGCCGTGGTTGTTCACCTGCACAATGCCGATGAGCGGCCTGACTGCGTCCGCAAAAGCCGGCATCACCAAAGTAGTAGTAAGAATCAGGATGAGGGCCAGGGCTTGGGTCAGCTTTTTCATGACGGAACCTCCTTTTTGATTGATATGAAAACGCCCCCAGCGTGGGTTTCACGCTGAGGGCGGATAAACCGCGGTACCACCTCAATTTTCTGTCCAAAGACAGCTCAAGCAACCAACATTGCCTTCCCTTGTAACGGAGGGGTCCGGCGCGGCCTACTGGTGTTCAGCCTGCGGCTCTCGGGAGGAACTCACCTGCCTTATACCCTGCTTCCGTTTCAGCTACAGGAAGCTCTCTGAAAGGGCAGTGGGGCGGGCTACGACGGTCCCGGTCAATGCCATTGGAGGTATAATAATACAGACCCGCTGCGTCTTCAATGTATTATCTGGTCATTATTTTGCATTCCGGCGCAAGGCAGGCAAAAAACAATGTAAAAACTTGCAGGGGGCTTAGCTTTTGATGATGGTGCCGGCCCGCCCCTTCACGCCCTCCACCGCCTTATCCAGGCTGGTAATCACCGCTGTGCGGCCAGCACCCGTTTCCACAAAACGCAGCGCGGCATCCACCTTGGGTCCCATGGATCCAGCCGCAAAATGGCCTTCCTCCATGTAAGTGCGCATCTGCTCCGCACTGACCACGCCCAGGGCTTGCTGCTCTGGCCGGCCATAGTACAGGCAGGCCTGCTCCACCTCGGTCAGAATCAGCAGGGTTTTAGCGCCAAGGCTGGCAGCCATGCGCCAGGCGGCCAGGTCCTTGTCAATCACCGCGGCGATGCCGCTGTAGCCTTTGCCCTGGCGGGTTACAGGGATGCCGCCGCCACCCGCTGCGATAGGCACAAAGCCAGCGTTTAGCAAGGTCTTCACCTGGGGCAGCTCCACAATTGCCAAGGGCAGGGGCGATGCCACCACACGGCGCCAGCCGCGGCCGGCATCCTCCTTCATGGTGTAGCCCTTCTCCTGCGCGATTTTCTCGGCCTCCTCCTGCGTGTAAAACGGGCCGATGGGCTTGGTGGGCTTGGTGAAGGCGGGGTCGCTCGCGTCCACCAGCACCTGGGAGACCAGGGTCACCGGCTGGCCGGACAGGCCTGCCTCCGCCATGCACTCCCCCAATGCCTGCTGGATGTGGTAGCCAATCATGCCCTGGCTCATCGCGCCGCACACGTCAAAGGGCATGGGCGGGGTGATATCGGCCGCTGCCTCATTTTGCAGCACGATACGGCCCACCTGCGGCCCGTTGCCATGCACAATGGCCAGCTGGTTGCCGGCCTTTACAATCTCCACCAACAGCGCGGCGGTCTGCCGTACCACCCGCAGCTGACTCTCCGCGTCCGCTGGTCCCTTCCCTTGCTGCAGGGCATTGCCGCCCAGGGCGACGACCACTAATTCTGACATCTTGCTTCTCCTTTATTCGGTCACTGACTTTGTGATGTACTGGCTTGTGTAGGCTTTGAGCAGCGCGCCATAGCTGGGTGTAAAGCCCAGCACATCGCCCACCTCGTAGCCCTTGGTGCGGCTTAGATCCACCAGCAGGTGGTCGGAACTGGCGCCAAGGATGCGCACCTGCGGATCCAGCGGCATCAGGCCCTCCGCGTCCGTATCCTGCCGGCCAATGGCCAGGATACCGCGCACCATGGGGCCATAGTCTTCAAAGTGAACCTCCTCCCCAAAGGCGTTGGGGCCTGTCTTCCCTTCCGGCTTGGAGGGCTTGTCATACACCTCCACCAGCCGCGCATACTGGGTAAACACACGCTGGGACAGCTGCGGGAAGGGCTCAGAGCAGGAGGTGTCCATCCCCCGCATCAGCCCCTCGCCGATGCGCAGGTGGTTGATGCCCTTTGGCAGTTTGCCCTCAAACAGCAGGTGCAGGGAGCTGGAGTTGCCGCCGGAGATGATGGGAATGGGCAGGCCCAGACCCTCCCGCAGATCGCGCGCGATGTCCGTAAGCACGCCCAGGTTGCCCTCATCCGGCAGGATCCCGCCAAAGCAGGTCAGGTTGGTGCCAATGCCGGCCAGGGACAGCTGCTTATGCGCCGCCACACTCGCCGCGGTTTGGCGGATCAAGTCCCGGTTTTTGTGATAGATGCCCTCGCGCAAATCACCCAGGTCTATCATAAGGATGACCTTGTGAGGCTTGTTCAGTCTCTCCGCCGCCTGGCCAATGGCCGCAATCGCGTCAGCGCCCGACTGCAGGCTGTACTCACTATGTAAAACGATCTCCTCCGCCTGAAGTGGGTCCGCGATGCGCAGGCTGAGCCGCGGCAGGGCCTGCGGCAGGACGCGCAGGTTCTCCGCCCTGGAATCCGCCAGCATACTGACGCCCGCAGCAATCAGCGACTGCGCGATCCGTTCATCCGCGCACACCACCTTGGTGACGGCCGCCAACTGGACATCCTGCGCGTCACAGGCCGCTTTAATCACCTCCACGTTATGCTTCAACAGCGAAAGATTCGCTTCAATCATCGGATATGTGCTCATAAGTCCTCCTCAACCAGGGTTTTTTTAAGCAGCTGCAGCGCTGCCTCCGGGTAGGCGCGGCTGAGCGTGCCCAGCGCTGCCATCAGATAGTGCTGGTCCACCAGCACCTTCAATACACCCGGTGGGGGGTACAGCATCTGCCCCGCGGCGTTTAGATCCCGCAGCGCCTGCAGCACCTGCTTTTTGTGGTCCAATTTGGTCAGCGCGCCGCCGGTGGCAATCAAAATTGCGGCCTCGCTTAAGTCCTTGCCCTCAGCATAGCGCCTGCGGCCCTCCGGCAGGTACACCTGACGCAGCTTTCCCGCATGGCGCGTGATGGCCAGGATGCCCGCCTCCCGCGCCAGAACCGCTGCCAGGCGCTGCTGTAAACCCGTCTGCGGAATGGGCGGCCAGCTTTCCAAAAGCTGGGCGGTATCCATGCCCAGCTCCCGGTTAATCCGCGCGATGCCCACCTGCCCGGCCAATTCCCGCGCGTTCACAAAGGTGCCCAGGTCACCCTCCACTGTGCGCTTGAAGAAGGGCTCAATCTGCGTCTGGATGCGGGCGATCTCCTCGTTGCCCTCCGCCGCCGAATGCACGTCCGTGGTAGCGCCGCCCACGTCCACCGCCAGCAGGTCGCCAAGCGCCGGGTGCATCAGCCGCACCGCCTCCATCACCGCGCCCGGTGTGGGCAAAATAGTGCCGCCCACCAATTCCCGGATGCGCGACATACCCGGCGCCTTGACGATATGCACCTCAAACAAATCCTGAATCGCGCGCCGGGCCGGCTCGATGTTCAGCTGGTCCAGCCTGGGGTACACGTTCTCAATCACGTCCAGGGGCTGGTCGTATTCCCTGAAGATATCCCGCACTTCCTCCGCCGCGGCGATATTGCCCGCGTACAGCGTGGGGATACCCAGCCTTAAGCCCGCGATCTGATGCGCGTTGTACACCGCGGTCTCGCGGTCCCCATAATCCGTGCCGCCGGCCAGCAAAATCAAATTGGGCCTCAGCTGCTCCAGCGCCCTACACTCGTACTGCCCCAGTTTGCCCGCCGTCACCTGGCGCACCACCGCGCCCGCGCCCAGCGCCGCCATCTGCGCCGCCCTGGCCGTCATGTCATACACCAGGCCATGCACGCTCATGGAC
>JAAYFC010000120.1 GCA_012728435.1 Clostridiales bacterium
GACAGCGGCACCCCAAACCAGTACAGGCACAGCAGCAGCACACAGTTGGACAGACCCAGTTTAATGCCATAGCCCATGCCCAGGGACAAGATCTTCTCCAGATAGCCCAGTATCAGCATGATGGCGACAAACAGCCCCGCCAGCGCGATGTTTTTGGTGTCCTTCAAGGTGTCGCCTCCATCAGCGCCAGCGCCTGCTCCCGCGGAATCAGCTCCAGGCTGAGCTGGTGGGGCAGGCAGGTAATCCAGGACTGGAAGACGCGGTACTCGATGTTGTCCAGCCTGACCTCCCCCTGGCGCATACAATCGTGGTTGGGGCAGTTTGCGCTGTGCATCACCACGCTGTTTTTATCGATATGGATGATGTTTTCCCATCCCTTATCCTGACGGATGACGATGCGCCCAGGACCCTTGAGCGGCACAAGGTGGTAGTAGGCCTCCCCCTGCTTGATGCGCAGGTAGCTTTCGGCCTCTTCCAGGACCTCACCCGATTGCAACTCCTTCGCGTTGCTGATGCTCAGCGTGGGCAAACCACCCTCTGGCGCCTGGGGCGTATGAAAGCGCCCAAAGATCAGCAATATAAGCGCCGTCACCAGCACCCCCGCGATAATCAGCACATCCTTGCGTTTCAAGCCGGTCCTCCTTCGTTTACCCCGATAATATACGGGAATGCAGGGCAAAAGTAAAGCAGGCGGGCAGGGGGCAGCGCAATAAATCAGCGTGAATTTATCATGTTAAGCAATCAGCAGATTGCATATTTTACGGCCGTTTTGTTTATAATGGTACTGTCATTGCTTAATGAGTTGACAGCCTATAAAAAGGAGGACAAGATGGGGAAATACTTTGGAACCGATGGTTTTCGGGGTGAGGCCAACATCGACCTGACCGTGGACCACGCCGTGCGCATCGGCCGATTCCTGGGGCATTACTACGGGAAGGACAAAAAAGCACGCATTGTGATTGGCAAGGACACCCGCCTGTCCAGCTATATGCTGGAAGACGCCTTGGCCGCCGGCATCACCGCCTCTGGCGCAGATGCCTATTTGCTGCACGTCACCACCACGCCCAGCGTGTCCTACATGACGCGTGTGGAGCGCTTTGACTGCGGCGTGATGATTTCCGCCTCCCACAACCCCTTTTACGACAATGGGATTAAGCTGATGAACGGCAAGGGCGAGAAGATGGAGCAGGGGGTGATTGACGCGCTGGAGGATTATCTGGACAGCGACCCCGCCACCATCCCCTATGCTGTGCGCGGGAACATTGGCAAAACGGTGGACTACTACGGCGGCCGTAACCAGTACATCGGCTACCTGATCTCCCTCTCCCGCAATTCGTACAAGGGCTACAAGGTGGGGCTGGACTGCGCGAACGGCAGCACCTGGATGATTGCCAAAGCAGTCTTTGACGCCCTGGGCGCGCAAACCTATGTCATCAACAATACGCCCAGCGGCACCAATATCAACCAGGACGCGGGCAGCACGCACATGGATCAACTGCAACGACTGGTCATTGACAATGAATTGGATGTGGGCTTCGCCTTTGACGGGGACGCGGACCGCTGCCTGGCCGTGGATGAGAAGGGGAACATCGTCGACGGGGATGACATCCTCTACATCTATGGTACCTTCATGAAAGAGCGCGGCAACCTGGTGGACAATACGGTGGTGACCACCGTGATGAGCAATTTCGGCCTGTACAAGGCGTTTCGGGAGGCCGGCATCGCCTACAAGCAGACCGCAGTGGGCGACCGCTTCGTGTATGAGTGCATGCGGGAACATGGCCATCTGCTGGGCGGCGAGCAGTCCGGCCACATTATCTTTGGCAAGTACGCCAGCACCGGGGATGGCATGCTGACGGCCATCAAGGTAATGCAGGCCATGATCAGCAAGGAAAAGACACTTTCCCAGCTGACTGAGCCCTTTAAAAAATATCCCCAGGTGCTGCGAAATATCCGCGTTGCAGACAAGGAAGCTGCCCTGAATCATCCCGCGGTACAATCTGCCATCCTTGAGGCGCAGCAAGCGCTGGGGGACACCGGGCGTGTGCTGGTGCGCAAATCCGGCACAGAGCCCCTGCTGCGCGTCATGGTGGAAGCCGGCGAAACGGACATCTGCAACGCGCACGCGGAGCGGATCATTCACACCATGCGTGAGAACCGTTTGCTGTCAGAGGGTGTGTAAGATGCTGCGCGTCATTGATTTGTTTGACTTATCCCATTCCTTAGCGGGCGACTGGCTGGCCGGCTTTGAGTATCCGCATGAGGCCTTACCAGGCATCAAGGCGCTCATTGTAAAACTGGGCGAGCGTCTGGGCGAAGAAGAGTATGAACGCCGCGGGGAGGATATCTGGGTGCACAAAACAGCTCATGTCTTCCCTTCCGCCTTGATTGGCGGCCCCTGTATCATCGGCCCTCAAACCGAAATCCGCCACGGCGCCTTTATCCGTGAGAGCGCGTTGATTGGCGCGAACTGCGTGGTTGGCACCGCCTGTGAGCTGAAGAATGTCATCCTCTTTGACGGCGTCCAGGTGCCGCACTACAACTATGTGGGTGACTCCATCCTGGGCTTCAAAGCGCACCTGGGCGCAGGCGCGATTACCTCCAACGTGCGCGCGGACAAACAGCCCGTTGTCATCAAGGCGGATGACATCCAGCTTGAGACAAAGCGCAAGAAGGTAGGCGCCTTTTTGGGCGATGAGGCGGAGGTCGGCTGCAACGCCGTGCTCAACCCAGGCACCGTGCTGGGCCGCCGCGCCAGCGTCTACCCCACCGCCAGCGTCCGCGGCATGGTCAAAGCGGATCATATCTGTAAAATAGACGGCAGCCAGGTCAGGCGCGTCTGAATCCGCCCTGTTGATTATGTCAGAATCATGAAACCTTGCTGATTTACTTGTATTACCCGGGCGCGGGATGTATACTTGACAGGTGCGCGAAAGCGCAATCGTATCATGAATATTGGAGCGTAAACTGATGAAATCCTCACTGTATCCCCGGAAACTGGCGCTTGCGGCGCTGCTGCTGGCCGCCGTGCTCTTCCTGTCTGGCTGCAACCTGATTGTCAAGGATCCAGCCGTTGATGCCAAGCAGGTGATCATCACCATCAATGGCGAGAACGTGACGAAGGAAGAATTTGTCCGCAATTATAACAACACCTACGAGCGCAAAATGCAGGAGCAGCAGATTTACCAGCAGTACGGCCTGCCCACTCAGCCAATCAAGCCAGAGCAGGTGATGGAAGAAACCTATACGAGCACCATCAAGGACAAGGTGCTGCACCAGCAGGCGCACACACTGGGCCTGGACGAGATGACACAGGAGGAAACCGCCCAGATTACCAAGCAGGCGGAGGACAACTTCCAAAACATCAAGGACCAGGTAAAGCAGTACTATTTCGCGGACACAAAGCTGGAAGGCGACGCCCTGGAAGAGGAAATCATTAAGAAGGCCAAGGAGCTGGGCTATGATCTGGACACCTTCAAACAAAGCGCGACGGAAGGCAAACTGCACGAGAAGCTGCACGCCTATGCCGGGAACGACATCAAGGTGACGGAGGAGGACATCCAGGCCAAATTCGATGAGAAGGTGGAGAAGGCGAAGGAAGACTACGCCAGCAACCCCGCCTCCTTTGGCACAGCGCTCACCAGCGGGCAGACCACCTACTACACCCCCGCCGGCTACCGCGCCGTGCGCCAAATCCTGGTGAAGCTAAGCGATGAGGATCAAGAGGCCATCAAGGGCCTGGAGGCGGAAATAGCCCCCCTCAAAACCGCGCTGGACACAGCGATAGCTGACATCACCCGCCTTGAGACCGTGATGAAGTCCGAGGAAGAGCTGGAGGAGACCGACCAGGCCTTCAAGACGGAGCAGCTTGCGGCGCTGTCTGAGGACGAAGCCAAGCAGTTTTTGGAGCTCTTGAAAAAAGAAACCTTAAGCGATGAGGAAGGGCAGGCATTCGCCGCCCTCAAAACCAAGCTGGCCCCTTATGCCAAACTGCCTGAGGCCCAAGCTGCCTATGACGCAAAGCTGGAGGAGCTGACCGCATTACAGGACAAGGCCTTTGCCGCCATCCAGGAAAAGACGGATGAGATCTACGCCAAGGTGACCGCACAGGACGCGGACTTTGACGCGCTGATTAAGGAATACAACGAGGACCTGGGCCAGCCCGACACCGGCTATCCAGTCCATGAAAGCACCACTAGCTTCGTCCAGGCCTTTAAGGAAGGGGCGATGGCGCTAAAGAAGGCGGGCGACATCTCCCAGCCCATCAAGACCAATTATGGCTACCATATCCTGCGCTACACGACGGACTACGAGGAAGGCCCGGCCAAGCTGGAGGACGTCAAGGAGACGATTGAGAAAGAGATCTTCTCCGCCAAGCAGGATGAGAAATACCAGGAGCTGGAGACAAAGTGGCTGACAGAAGCCGAAGTCACTCGCTACCCGGAGCGGATGAAGGACTGATTTTCAGTATATACGATGCGCTGGGGGCATTCTTGAAAGAATGCCCCCAGACCCCCTAAGAACTTTGGAATGCCGAATGATAACAGGAGGATTGACATGAAAAAATTGCTTGTTATTCTATTAGTAATCGGGATGTTTGTGGGTTCAGTAGGGATCATTGGATCAGCTGAAAGTTTGGATTTGAAACCGTTCACAGATGAAGAAATAGTAGCTTTGTTAAAATTAATTAATCAGGAAATAGCAAACAGACGAATTGAGAAGACAGCTGAGTTAAAAAAAGGTTATTATATCGCTGGGAAAGACCTCCCACTCGGCGATTATATTTTGGCTGGGGTTCATGAAGGAGACTGGTGGACGGATGTTAATCTATACACTAAGAGCGAATGGGAAAAAGGCCAAGAAGGGGAATTTCACACTCAAGTGACTATATTCGAGAAGTATGGCGAAGTAACTCACAAAATCACCCTAAATGAAGGAGATGTTTTGGAGGTTTCAGGTGATGGGAAGATTACATTAACCATCTTCGCCGGACCACAATTTAAGTAGAGTAAGACAGGTTCAAGATCAGTCAGAGGTGCTTAATCCGCAGAGGATTTGTCATTATCATGATAGTGTAATCGAATATTCTTACCAACTCATGCAGAAAAGCCGCTAGTCATCGACAGCGGCTCAGAGCGAAGACAAAGCGGTTTTAGCGATTAAGCTAAAACCGCTTTGTTGTTCGTCCAACTATGCTTATTCCAAGATTCAAGAAAATGAGATGCAAAAAACACCATGAAAATCAAAAGTTGAGCAATATTGCAGCCTGA
>JAAYFC010000156.1 GCA_012728435.1 Clostridiales bacterium
GTCACTGTGTGGCGTCAACCTTCAATTCATCAACCAGAATTTGCTTCGCTTCGCTCGCAAAAATATGCCCGAAAATGTTGGCAAGTTTTGGCCAGCATGATGGATCATTTTCCCCAAGATTTATGCCTACCGTAAACGATCAAATATCAACCATCTATCGGGGGTGCGATGCGGCGTAACCGCCATCGTGTCGAGTGTCGCATGGATGTGAAACGAGGGGAGCCGGCAGAGCCGACTCGGGGGGTTCTGTGAAAAGAATTCTCACCAATTGATTGGAGTTTTGCCTATGACTGATTTTGATCCCGTCCGGACTTTTCCGGAGTTTTATTCGAATGAGACTGTTCTGCGTCTCGGAGGACAGCGCCGCTGGACGGTTGCTGATTTTGAGTTGGTGCCTATTCACATTCGTGAACTGCTGAGGACAGGGAGGGTTGAGGCTGCGTATTCGGTCGATGGTGATTGTTTGATGACGCTTACGGAGTTGACGCTGCGTCTGCCGAATGCTGCGAACGCTACGTTTTACCTTCGCGGTGGTATTGATGGTGTGGCTGCTGTGTTGGTGGAGAAGTCGTGCCCAAAACCGTACGCGCGTCAGCTGCTGCGGTTGCCGCATTTGTATGCCGAGCATTCGATGGACGGCGGTGGTTTTTTGTTGCTGGTCTCCTTACCCGAACTTGCACAAGATTTGTCATCGATTCCAGGCAGCAAAGTTTTGCATGAGAGTAACGGTTATTACGAGATCTTGCTCGAGGGTTGGGTCACTCTCTCCAGAGACATGCTTCGAGAAAAACCATCGCCTCCTCGGCGAAGATCATCATCCTCCATCACGAATTGGGGTGACATCTACCGTCATCTTGCAAGGAGAGAAATGCACTCGGTTCCTGAGCCTGGGGCGCGATTGGACGAGCCTATTCTGGCTCACGTCGTAGAGCTCGTGACGAGAGCACCGCTCAGCCGTGATTTAGCCAGCGTCGGCGGAAACATTGCCGTATTTGAACATGCAGTGCTGGGTGAACTCTTTGCCCGGATTCAACCAATCCTGGAAGCCTTTCGGAAAGCGGATCCTGCCGCACACTTTACGCAAGATGTAGAAACGGAAACACTGTATACCGCGGCTGCACGCGTCTTAACGCATCGACACGATACAGATGATCTGGAAGCACCTGAGCCACTGCTGTTTAATGCTGCCCGGTCAGCGATAGAGCAACAGACAGTGCTGAATGCTGCCCCCAAGCGGAAATCACGGTAATCCTTCACGCATGTTCACCGGGCCTGGAATCGGCCGTCTGCATGAATACGGCCGCTTCGCCTGCAGCGTCACCTTGGGTGACGCGTTCAACCGGCCTGTTCGGCTTTTCCCTTTGTCTCCTCAGAGGAGACACCTACATGCATCTACGGATGCGACCTTACTGCTCCTCACGGCTGACCTGCCGGTGAGCCCATTACCCAGAGAAAGATTCATCATGAATACACAATCACACGACCCCACACCACAGCCATTCGAGTACGAGCACGAGCTGGAACGGTACCTCGTCGAACACTTCGACGACGTGATCAGCACGACCGGTCTCAACCTGTTACTGGTGGGGCACCAGCCAAGGTTCCCTGGCAACAGAGTAGATCTCCTTGCAGTGGATCAAGAAAGTGCCCCTTGGCTTATTGAATTGAAGATCGGCACCGGAACACCCGAAGCCGTGACGCAACTGCTGCGCTACTCGCATGCGATGCGCGGCGTGACGGCCAATGACCTCATCGCGCTACCCAACAACATCGGCCAAGAAGGGACCCTGGAGGAACGATTCGAGACACGGTTCAATGAACGCCTGAGTAATGCGTCTGGACGTGCGCTCGGCTTGGTGTTGATTGCGAAGGAATATAACGCTTCAGCAGCGCAAGTGCTCGCAGCATTACATGATCACGGAGCACCATTAGTGGTGATGCGATACATCACCGATGTGAGCGGGAACGCATTGCAACTTGAAAGTGTTGACCGCCAGGAGCTGGCACGCATCGCAGTAACGACGGACGCCCCAAGCACAAGCACGCAAGCGGCTACGACCACGACTGCAGGTGATGCAACGCCGGAGGCAGCCGGGTATCGAGTGCATATTCGTGACGAAGTTGCACGGTTTTGGGATGAGTTCTCTGAAACGTATGAGCGCCCCGTCGCGCCGATTGCGTTAATCATGACAAAGTACAGGTCCTGGCGTGACCAGGCAACTGCAGGTGTGCTTCCGAAGCTCCCTGAAGAAAAGGAAAACCTCGGCCTGCTGGCGCGAGAAATCAAAACACTCGCACTCAAGAACGAATGGGTGCGTCTCTACTACCGTCAAGATTGCCCGGTTCTTGCAGCAGCAAACCCTCGCACACCTCTTGAAGCGAGACTCCGCCGAGGATACCCCTACACCCGAGCTGCCTACGCACGGCAGGACATGCTCGCGGAACACGTTGAACTCGTCGCATAGAGGCAACAGAGAGGCCGAGAAAACAATTCACCCGGTGCAAGTCATGCAACTGCACCGGGTGAATCTTTACAACGCGTATACCGGTCACATAGTTTGTGCCACCCAAACCTGATCATGCAGCAGCGGCATATTCGCCGTAATCCTCCGTGCCGCAGCCAGGTAACGAAAACATGGCAAGAAATCGATCGAGGGGAATACGCACAGTGGCCTTAGACCGGATCGCGAATATCTCGCCGTCGTTAATCATTCTCGTCACCGTACGCGGATCTAAGTCGAGAACACTCGCGGCTTCCGACAACGTAATTACCAGCCTTCCGGAGTCACGCAGTGATGTAAGCA
>JAAYFC010000121.1 GCA_012728435.1 Clostridiales bacterium
ACGTAGATGTTGGCGGCGTTCATGGAAAAATAAAAGGCAATGGTCATCAAGCCCAAAATACTGGTGATGATGATGAGCCGTTTGGCAATAAACCAGATCAGCCGCCGCAGTTTTTTCATGCTTTAAATCCTTAGGGGTGCAGCACGGTGCCCAGGTCGTCCCCGTCCAGCACGCGCAGGATGTTACCCGGGGTATCCAAGCCAAAGACGCGCATCTGCGGCAAGCCCTGCTCCGCGCACATGAGGAAGGCGGACAGATCCATCACCTTCAGCCCGCGCTTGATGGCCTCATCATAGCTGATGTCCTTTATCAGCTCCGCGTCCGGGTTGGTGCGGGGATCATCCGTGTATACACCGTCGATGTTTTTAGCAAGCAGCAGCGTTTCGGCCTTCAATTCCAGCGCGCGCAGGGAGACCGCGGTATCGGTGGTAAAGAAGGGGTTGCCCAGGCCGCCGCCAAACAAAGCTGCGCCATGGGTGTTGAGCGCTTCATCCGCCGCGTCACGGCGGTAGGTTTCACACACATTGGGCAGGTGGAAGGCGGAGAACATGGGCGCGGTGACACCCTGCTGCGCCAGCGCGTCCTGCATCACCAGGCAGTTCATCAGCGTGCCCAGCATGCCCATCTGGTCTGCCTTCACGGCGTCCATGCCGCTGGCCGCGCCGTGCCGGCCGCGCCACAGGTTGCCAGCGCCGATCACGATGCCCACCTGCACCCCGCGCGCCACCACGGTTTTGATGACCTTCGCCACCTCCATGATCTGTGCGTGGTCAAACAGCAGGCCCGATTCGCCCAACGCCTCGCCGGACAGTTTCAGCATGATCCGTTTGTACTGCATACCCACCTCCCGAAGATTGCCTTATTATAACCCATCAAAGCAGGTTTGGACAAGAAAACAGGCGGCGCGATTGCGCCGCCCGTTATAACCAGTGTGGTTTAGGCCTTGCCTGTCATTTCTTCGATTTCGCTCGCCAGGTCGCTGACACGCTTTTCGATGCCTTCGCCGCGCTCATAGCGGGTGAAGCGGCGCACGGAAATCTTCTCACCGCTGGCCAGGGCGGTTTCGTTTACCAGCGCCTGCACGGTGATGTCGGGGTTCTTCACAAAGGGCTGCTCCAGCAGGCAGACGTCCTTGTAGTACTTCTCGATCCGGCCTTCGACCATGCGGTCGACGATCTTCTCGGGCTTGCCTTCGTTTAAAGCCTGGGCGCGCAGGATCTCGCGCTCCTTGTCCAATTCGGCCGCGGGCACTTCTTCCTTGCTGATGTACAGGGGCTTGCTGGCCGCGATTTGCAGGGCCAGATCGTGGCAGAGGTTGCGGAAGGCGTCGGTATTGGCGACGAAGTCCGTCTCGCAGTTGACCTCCAACAGCACGCCGATTTTGCCGCCCATGTGGATGTAGCTGTCGACCATGCCTTCAGAGGCGACGCGGCCAGCCTTCTTGGCGTTGGCGGCCAGGCCTTTTTCGCGCAGGTACTCAATGGCTTTTTCCATATCGCCCTTGACTTCCACCAGCGCGTTTTTGCAGTCCATCATGCCTGCCTGCGTGCGCTCACGCAGCTCTTTGACCATTGCAGCAGTAATTTCCATTGTTTCTCTCCTTATCTCAAAGAGGCAGGCTTATTCGCCCATGTCCTCGCTGTCGATTTCTTCCTCTTCTTCAACTTCCGCCTGGCTGCCCTGGCGGCCTTCCAGCACGGCGTCGGCCATCTTGCCGGAAATGAGCTTGACGGCGCGGATGGCGTCATCGTTGCCGGGGATGACGTAGTCCACCAGGTCCGGATCACAGTTGGTGTCCACAATCGCGACGATCGGGATGCCCAGTGTGCGGGCTTCGGCAATCGCGATGGCTTCCATCTGCGGGTCTACCACAAACAGCGCGCCGGGCAGGCCCTTCATGGTGCGGATGCCACCCAGGTTGTTGTTGAGCTTGTCACGCTCACGCATCAGGTTGACGACTTCCTTCTTGGGCAGCACATCGAACTGGCCGGCGGCTTCCATTTTGTCAATCTCGTCCAGGCGGTTGACGCGGGACTTGATGGTGCGGTAGTTGGTGAGCATGCCACCCAGCCAACGCCGGTTGACGTAGAACATGTTGCAGCGCTTGGCTTCCTGCTCGATGGATTCCTGGGCCTGCTTCTTGGTGCCCACAAACAGGATGGACTTGCCCTCCATAGAGAGGTTGCGCACAAACATATAGGCTTCCTCGATTTTGCGCACGGTCTTCTGCAGGTCGATGATGTAGATGCCGTTGCGCTCGGTGAAGATGTAGGGCGCCATTTTGGGGTTCCAGCGTCTGGTTTGGTGTCCGAAGTGGACGCCTGCTTCCAGCAGGCTTTTCATAGAGATGATTGCCATGGGTTTCCTCCTTGTTGTTGCCTCCGCGGGTTTCAACCTGCATTGCCACCCTTCCGGGCACAAGCATGCAGTCACACCGCGTGTGTAATGCCCAAGCAGTATAGCACAGGATTGGGCGGACTGCAAACGGATTTATAAAAATATGCTGTTTTTGGTGGGTTAAGACCAGAAGCGTCTCAGGTCCTCCGGTTTTACACCAGAGATAAAATCCCGCTTTATTTCCAGGAAGCTTTTGATGTCCATCAGGACCGTGTACATGAGGGCACGGTCCTCAAACTCCTGTCGGGTTGCTGGCAAGGGCGCCGCCTGGTACTGGACTTGTAACCCCTCATGGAGGCGGAGCAGGGCCAGGGCGTTGTTGCGCTCTGAGAAGGTACGGGAGGTGGTCAGGAAAAAATCGGATAAACGCTGATGCAAATCATGACTGCCCTTCACCCGCAGGAGGTTGTCCCAGATGCGCAATAGCAGCACGACTTGCTGTGTGCGCATTTGGAAGTAGCGCACCGGGTAGTTGGTGCTGCCCGCAAAGCGGTTGCCTCCCTCCTCCTGGGCGGCTGCCTGATAGCGCACCAGCTGATCTGAAAGCCCCAAGAAGACCTCCTGTACGCGGGTGTTTTCAAGAGATTGGCTTTCTGCCGCTACCGGGGCCTGAATCCGCCCGGCCAGAACCACCAGGATGTCCCGCAGCGCTTGTTCCACTTGGTCCCGATAATGGGCCAAGGGTTTGCGCTGATGAGGAATGACAAGGTTTAAGGCAACCCCCACCCCCGCGCCGATGGTCAGAAGCAAGAAGGCATTCCAAATCAAGTCCGGCTGCATGTGTCCCAGGCTTAAAAAATGGGTGGCCAGCACGGCGTTGCTGGCAATCACTGCCTGAACATTCAGCAGCAGGCACAAAGCCACATAAAAAAGCAAAAACAGGCCAAAAGAAAGCGCGGTAAAGCCCAGCGGCTGCATCACAGCATAAGCCAGCACCAGCATCAGTATAAAGGCCGCGTACCGCTGCAGGGTGGTTTTGATGGTTAAGTCCCGGCTGTTTTGAATGGTGAGCAGGGTGGTAATGCCGGCAGTTGTTGCAAAGCGCAGACCCAGCAAGTCTGATAGCAGGATGCTGAGGGTGGCCCCCAGGGCAATTTCCAGGATGATTAAGAGGTTGAGGTTTTGAAAAACTGGTTTTTTAATGTTTCGCACTTCCTTGTCCAAAAATGTTCTCCCCCATATTTTACCCGTCCAAGCATCCCCGGCTTTTCCAGGAAAGCCGGTTGCATGCAAGCACCTTTGGTCATTGCCCGTTTGCGAATGGGCACAACGCATTTGCGCATACGGCAAAGAGCAGCCGGAGCTGCTCTTTGAAGGTAATAGTGAATGAATGGCGGCTTAGCTGTTGCCGGCTTTTTTGCGTTTCCGGTCCAAGCTGTACGCGCCAGTCAAAAGCAGCAGGGAGCTTGCCAGCAGAATGCCCAAGAGGCGGAAGCTGTGGTCGCCGGTTGAGGGGGCCTTCAGCGTGTTAGTAAAAACGATGGAACCGGCATAGGGAACCCCGTTTTTTTCCACGGCGATGCTTGCTTCCAGCTTGCCGTTAACATCCTTGGTTGAGACCTTCACGGTGTATACGGTGTCATCATAGGTGACCTTGGCATCAGCGCCTTTTAGCTCACTCACCTGATACACATAGTTGCTGACAATTTTGCTAAAGGTGCGGTCGGGGAAGGCGACTGTGCCATCTGCCTGGTTCTGCACCTCCACGATAAGTTTTCTTGCTATGTCTTTGAGTTGGAAGGTGAATTCGCCGCCCTTCAGATTGCCGTTTTTCAGCACCTTTGTTACCTCCAGCGGCACTTGCAGGGTGGGATAGCTGGGGGTGACCTGCTTATCAACGGGTTGCTCAGGTGCTTGATAGCTGTTGGTTACATTGTAGCCTTGAATGTTTGTGGTATAATTCGGCACCGCATCTTCCTTGATGGTATAAACTACTTCCTCACCGGCTTCGTACTGGGGCAGGTTTGCAAACTCCCAGGCCCAGCCTTCGGTGGCTGTCACTGTTTTACTGTCCAGTTCTGTGCCGTTCTTTATCAGCCGGATGGTGATGCTGGCTGGGCGCTTGCCGTCCTGGTTGTCCTCGTCATCCCAGGTCTTGCTGCCTGAGACGGTCAGGGTCACAGAGCTGTAGCTGTTGGTTACGTCATAATCCTGAATGCTTGAAGTGTAGCCGGACACCGCATCTTCCTTGATGGTATAAACCACTTCCTTGCCGGCTTCGTACTGGGGCAGGTTTGCAAACTCCCAGGCCCAGCCTTCCGCGGCTGTCACTGTTTTACTGTCCAGTTCTGTGCCGTTTTTCATCAGCCGGATGGTGATGGTGTCCGGACGCTTTCCGTCCTGGTTGTCCTTGTCATCCCAGGATTTGCTGCCTGAGACGGTCAGGGTCACAGGGGTATAGCTGTTGGTGACAGTGAAGCCAGCTGTTGCATCCCCGGTGATGTCAGATTGGTATCCGGGAGCAACTGGCATTTCTTTGATGGTATAGTCAATTTCCACTTCAGCAGGGCTGTAATTATAGAGGCCTTCAAAAGCTCCAGCCCACGCATTGTCAGCATCAAGCACCAGGGTCTTCCCTGTATCAACCCCGTCCGCCAATAAAGAAATGATCACATTGGTGGGCCGCATGTTTCCCTGATTGTCAGCATCCTCCCACTTTTTTGTAACACTGACTTCCCTTTGGGTCCGTTGCCAGACATAGGTTTCCAAAGGCCCATGCACAGTGCTGGTATAAAGCGTACGCAGTTCGTCTGTGGTAAAGGCCTCACCCTGGGGTTCTTCTTCGGTTCCGTCTGCAACCGCCTGCCAGCTTCCAGTATAGATATCATTGGTGGGGGGATTAAAGGTAAAGCCGTCATTCACAGTAAATTTGAAATTGGGGTTCAGGATAAGAACCCGGGGTTGAACGCTGAAAGTGTACCAAAATATGTGTTCTGGCTCCGGCGCATCCGGAAGGTCAAGGTTGTCCCATTTGTTTAGCTCCAACCTGGTCATGCCGCCGTGAAACGCATGTATAATCCAAGTAGGATCCTTATGATTCCAGTGCAGTTTCCAATTCTTGATGCTGTAGTCATGAATTGGGGTTGTAAATCTAAAGGCATACTGCATGTTCCATACTTTGGGAACATCCCAGCCGGACAGATCCAGTTTTTCTGGAGCGGTGATGGACGCAAGATTCATAAAAGAGTTCATATAAGTAAGGCTGTCCGTCTTCCAGTTTTCAATACCTTTAAGGCTATGGACTTTTGCATTCCAAAACGTGCTGTGCAGTGCTGTAACCTTTGATGTATCCCAGGTGTCCAAACCTGTAATCTTCATAGGGGAAGTCAATGATCCGCTATTCTGAAAAGTATTCAGCAAGGTTGTCACATTGGAGGTGTTGAGCCCAGTAACGTCAAGGGTTTCAAGCTTAGGACAATTGTGAAACATATTTGCCAAGGTGGTCGCGCTTGATGTGTCCAGATTTTTGGCATCGATGCTGGTGGCTTGATTCAAGCCAGAAAAGAGCGCAACAGGCTTATCACCGGTTTTAACACCCGGCTGGACAATGACCGATGTGATGTGATCGCGATGGGCATGCCAACCAGGGTAAACGTTTGTTGGCCGGTTTGTTAGTTCCCCCGCCCCGATGGTTAAGACACCGGCTTCATCAATAGTCCATGGACAGGTGCCTTCCGTGCCCTCCGCGATGACCTTGGCACTGGCCCCTGAAATAAACAGCATGACACATGCAAGCACCAGCAGTTGAACCAGCAGCACGCGCAGCCTTTTAAGGTCCATAGGTATTCCTCCTGTTGTTTCATCAATGTTCTCTCATGCCATGAGTGCATCCTTGCGCCATTTACAATCCGTTTGTATGCAATCATGCGCGATGCCAAGCGTCTTTACCTGTGCCATACAGGCAGAAGTGAGATAATGGTGGTAATATATCTCATCATGTACCCTTATGCAATGACTAAGCGATTGAAAACACAGAATATTGCGACCAAACCGCGCCCAAAAGAGATATTATACAAATCATATCCATTTGGAAGCTAGCCTGAATGTTTTTTGATTATTCAAGGAAACCCTGGCGTTGTTGGAACGGTATAAAAGGGGTTCAACCGCGCTGCCTGGTTTCCACCTTAGATGGCGATGGTCATTCCGTCATAGGCAATCAGGTAACCATGCGGGCCTAGTGCCGCCTTCAAATCCTCGTGCAGCATGCCCCCATTGTGGGAGAAATGCGTCGCGACAAGCCTTGTATCCTGTTGGATGTTTCCGTTGTCCATCAGCCGCGGCTTCATATCAATCAAATCCGGCACGCCCATGTGGTTGTTGCCATCCCGCTCCTTGCCTGTTGTGCAATCCAGGCTGATCAAATCAAAGGGCATCCCCTTGAGGTACTGCCAGACGCTGTCCGGGAACACACCGGTGTCATTGCCGTAAAGAAGGCGCTTGCCGTCCTTCTCAATGATGAAAATCAGGCAGTTTTCTGACCGGTCATGCAGCGCGGGCAGGGCAGTCACCGTGTAATTGCCAACCTGGCTTGCCTCAAACACCTTGAGCTCCTGGCAGGCCAGCAGTCCCTCCTGTAAGCTTGAGCGGGTCTGCGCGGCATATTGATCCAGCTTGCGCACCAGCGCGTCATTGCCATACAGCGTCATCAGCTTCGTGGTGACGCAAAAGCCCTTGCGGCGGTAGTACAACTCCTGCGGATAGAAGTGATCCGAATGGGTATGGGTAATCAGCACATGTTCCAGCTCCATCAGCGGGAGGGCATGCCGCATCATATGCCAGTAGGTGTCCGGCGGCAGATCAATCAGCAGCTGCATATCAATGATGGCCTGTGAGCGGGTGCGCAGGTCCTTTCCCCCGCGCGCGGCTGCCTGGCGGCAGACTGCGCACTCGCAAAAAATACCCGGAAAGCCTTCCGCTGCCGCGGTGCCCAGATAGGTCAGTTTCATGATGCCTCCTTGTGCGGGCATCATGTTGATGCCCTGATGTTACGCGTAGCATACCAAAGCGCATAGCAAAGCACAATCAGGCACAAGGCTTTTTGCAAATTGACACTGGGCAGCCCCTGTGATAAACTTTGACCGCTCAGCTGTGTGCAAACACGGCAGGGCACACGCTCCCGTAGCTCAGTTGGATAGAGTGCCAGACTCCGACTCTGGAGGTCGCGCGTTCGAGTCGCGCCGGGTGCGCCAGATAACGATAATCCGAACCACATCCTATTGACTGGAGATGGGTTCGGATTTTTGGTATACTTTGATCAATTTGAAGCAACAGGCCCGTTTTAACAGGGGATTGCGCGCTGCAGCACAGCCATGACAACAGGTGAAGCGGGGCGAAAAAACAGCCAGAACGTTCTTTGCATCCAGTAAAGCAGGTGCAGGATTGCATCAAAAGACAGTTACAGCAACAAAGCGCCCTTCCAAATGACACAAGGAGGTCCCTATGAAGCGATGTGTATTGCTCTTGCTGGCATCAGCCCTGTTACTTGGCTGCCTTGCCCTCCCTGTCCAGGCGGCAGATCCGGTCAGGGTGACCAATGTCACTGTGGATAAGACCAGCGTGAACGTTGGCGACAGCATCCTTGTTACCTGGGAGGTGACCGGGGGCGTGCCGCCCTATGAGTCCGAGCTGACATGGAACGCAATCTACAATATCGATGCCGGCCCACAGCATTTTGAAGGCAACCAGGGCTACGCCACCATGACCGTCCGGCCGGGCATGGTGCCCGTCATCACCTTCTTTATCAAATGCAAGGATGAAGCAAGCTCCTGGGACGATTATTATGCCGGCAAAAACGGCTATAAATCCGACGGCATCGAAAACGCGGATGGTTGGACTGCTCCCACCGACACCAGCATCGCGCTGGAACAAACCAGTGTGCAGATTGGACAGCCCATCCGCGCGACCGTTTACAAGGCATATGATGTAGATGCAGGCGGCCCAATGGGTTTTTATTATCAGTGGGTTGTGACAGGTGACGATGGCGGAGAATTTGTCACAGCACAGCAGACCCAATGGGGTCAGTATGCCACCACCTTGAACTTTACACCTGTTCATGGCAAATCCGCTTACCTTTTGGCAGATGCCATTGAGTATACCAGCGCTGATATCTCCCCCACGCGCCGGCATACGTCTGACGTTATCTCCATTACAAAGGCCAGCGGGCAGATGGAAGGCACCGCAACACTCAGCCGGGACCGTGCTTTCACGGGGCAGCGCATTTCCGTGATGCTGGACATCCGGGGAGGCACCGCGCCCTACACCGTTACCTATGAGTGGATTGTCTACCCCTTTGACGCGGATTATGACAGCCGGCCTGTATTCCATGTCAATGAAACCACAAATGAGCTTCAACACAGCGTGTTGCTAACCGATGCTGGCTTAGGTCAGCTGGACATCCAGGTCACCGACAGCACGGGGCAAACATCCTCCCTCTCCGGTGACACCACATTTGTGGTGTACCAGCCGGATGATTTCCCCAATGAGCATGCCCTCACGCTGCTTACAGGGCGCTGGGAAGATAGCGGAGACAACGCAAATGATCGCTTTATCATGACCATTGGACCTGGTGGCCGCACGCAGATTGAAAGCAGCCATCCCGCCTGGCTTTGGGACTATGACCGGCTTACAGGCACCGCCAGCGCAGACGCTGGCATCCTGACCCTGGCCACAGACCTGGGCACCAGGGTTGAATACGGCTATGAGGTGGGCATCAACAGCTACAATGAGGAGCTGTTGCTGAAGTTGACGCTGCCCGACGGCTTAAGCAACTATGTCTTCTACCAGCCTGATTATCAGTATCTCCCCTTTGACAACATGGCGGACAAAGCCACACCACCCCCTGTGACCGAAGCACACAAAAGGCTGCTGGGCGAGTGGCAGGGGCGTGGCAAGTATGACGAGTACGAGGAGTATTCCCTGGAGCTAACTGGTGACGGCCGCATCGATTTTGCATACATCAACGCCAAGTGGCCTGAACTGAGTACCAGCTTTCAAGGGGTGGTGACAGACGTCAGAGAGGACACGCTGTCCTACCTGACAGACAGCGGTTACAGCTATTACCTGTTCTTTTGGCTCACAGATGACGGTGCCCAGATGGAGGTCGTATTCCAGGATCACACCGGCATTCTGCGCAGGGATTGAAGAAGCCGTCACTGAGGGAATGATTCCCCCTTAGTGCCGGGACTATTTGTGATAGTCCCCGTGGGCGGGATATTCCTGCTTGATCAAACCAGGCTTGCCATTATAATCGACATCAATGAAATAGGTGTACGATGTAAGCAGCTTATCCGGATTGTTTTTGTACAGGGCCCTGAAATCCGCGCCGTTGGAGGGAATGCCCTCCAAACTTGGCCCCAATTCGCCAGAAGGCTGGTATTGCAAAATCCAGTTGACCTGGTCCACGTTGACTTTTATCGGCGCGTAGTTCAGCGGCTTTATGATGTGCTCATAGATGTCCATGCCGCTATAGAGGATCTCCACATCCTCCTCATCATAGCCCAGCTCGTTCATCAGGTAGTTTCTGGCCGTCTCGCCCTCCAGGATTTCGTAGGGTTTAAACACCGCGATACCGCTTGCTGGGTCAAAGGATTCAAGTGAGCCAAACACAGAGCGGTCCAGCGCTGGCGCTGACTGATCATCGGGCTGCGGACCCATGTTCCAAACCTTGATTGCACAGTTGAGCTGGTTGTCCGCCAGCCACAGCGTGATTTTAATATTATTGAAATTGTTGGTAAACGCGTAGTTTTTGCCAGTGGAATACTCCACACGCACCGCGTTTTTGCCCGAGGGGAGGTAGTTGTCCTGAAACTCGTTGCCGTAGGTGTGCCGCTCCAGGAAGTTGATGTCGTTGCCATAAGCCCGAAGGGCGATGTCCATGGTGGCAGCAATCTGGGACACGCCGCCGCCAAAGATAGCCTTGCCGCGCTCATCCTCGATGTGGCGGAAGCCGGAGGCCTTGTTGCGGGGCCCGACCAAATCGTTGAAGGAAAAGACCTGCCCTTTTAGGAGGATTAAGTTGTTGAGCTTTTGTATCGCGTGGCCGATGTTAAAAATGCGGTCCTCATGTAAGCCTGTTGTTGGGGTTGACACCGTCTCCCCAGGGGATCCGGCAAAAGCGGGGGCCTGGGTGATGAGCATGGACAGCAACAGCAGCGCTGCTAAAAGTATTCGCGTTTTTTTCATAGGGGAACCTCCACTGTTTTTACATTGAATAAGAAAAACGGGTCAAAGAATGCGTGATGTCAAGACGGGTCTGTCGGTGCTTGTTTTGTTGATATCGTGTTGTCAATCAGCTCAGAACGATGCGATTCCTTGCACCAACTTTATCGTAAGGGTGTAGAGCTGTAAACCTACCCCTTTGTGTAGGTGGGGATAAAACGCAGCCTTCGCTTGCGGTTTTTTATCAGGATGCGCGTCGATTATTTTCGTGCTATACTTTTTTTAGTATAAGAATAACCCTACCAGTGAAGTTCAGGGGGTGTGTATGGCAGGACAGATTGTCTGTGATTTGGCGCCGGGCAAAGGCAACCCGCGCAACAGCGAAGGGGCTTTCATAAAGACCAAAACAAAGGAAATCCTCTTTTGCTACACGGGATACGAAGGGGATTCCTTTTTAGACCACGCAACAGCGAACATCTGCTGTATCCGCTCTACTAATCAGGGGCTGACCTGGTCAGAGCCCAGAATTATCGTCACCACAAAAGAACATCAGGCGATGAACGTGATGAGCGTCTCCCTGCTTGAATTGAAGGACGGGCAGCTGGGCCTGTTCTACCTGGTGCGCAAGACCTTTGCGGATTTACGGGTGTGGCTGCGCCGCTCATCAGACGGAGGCAAAACCTGGGGCGAAGCGCGCTGCTGCACCACGCGGATGGGTTATTTTGTGATGAACAACGACCGTGTTTTGCGCCTGTCCAGCGGGCGCATCATCCTGCCGGTGGCAGAGCACCAGCCCACCTTCCCGCCGGGGTCGGACTACCCGCATTACAGCCCGGCATACAGCACCTTCTTTTATTCAGATGATGAGGGGCACACCTGGCATGAAACCCAGGCCCTGGTCGCCCTCTCTGGCACGCGCAGCGACGCCGGATTGCAGGAGCCGGGTGTCCTGGAGATGACTAGCGGGATGCTGTACGCCTGGGCGCGCACGGATTTGGGCTGCCAGTTTCAGTTTATGTCTTTAAATGGCGGCTGCAACTGGTCCGCCGCGGTGCCGTCGTGCTTTACTTCCCCCCTCTCCCCGCTGTCCATGAAGCGCTTGAAAGATGGACGGCTGCTGGCCATCTGGAACCCCATCCCCACCTACCTCACCCGCAAGTACCATCAGCAGACTGGCGGGCGCACGCCGCTGATAGCGGCACTGAGCGAAAATGAGGGCCAGCACTGGCAAGGCCCCATCATCCTGGAGGATGACCCGGACAGCGGCTATTGCTACACAGCAATCTATGAGCTTCGTGATGCCCTGCTGCTTGGCTATTGCGCGGGCAATGTGAAGCGCGACGGCGCATGCTTGAACCGTCTGCGCATCCGGCGCATCCCCCTCAAAGACCTGGACAGCGCCGTCAGCCAACAGACGTTTTATATGAGAGGGATTGGCTTTTAACACAAACAGGCATATAAAAAACTGCCATGGAAGGCAGTTTTATGCTTCAGGTATTGATGTTAGGCCTGGAACAGCTCCTTGACTTTGTCCAAAAAGCCTTTGCGGCCTTCATATTCCTTGCCCGAGCTGGCTTCATCAAACTCGCGCAGGAGCTGTTTTTGCTTTTCACTCAGTTTTTTGGGGATTTCCACCTTCACACGCACCACCAGGTCGCCGCGGCTGCTGCCGTGCAGCTGGTGAATGCCCTCGCCGCGGATGCGGAAGAGCGCGCCGTCCTGCGTGCCCTCAGGAATCCTGTGGTTGACCTTGCCCTTGAGGGTGGGTACCTCCAGGCTGGCGCCCAGCGCGGCCTGGGTGATGGAGATGGGCATCTCCAGGTACAGGGTGGTGCCCTCACGCCGGAAGAGCTTGTGGGGCATTACGGACAGCACGATCAACAAATCGCCGTTGGGGCCTTTGTTTTGTCCGGGCTCACCCTGGCCACTCATCACAAACACCTGGCCGTCATCCGCCCCTTGCGGGATGGTGAAGTTGGCGGTGCGCTTCCGGCGCACCCTGCCCGAGCCATGGCAGGTGGTGCAGGGATCCTTCACCGTCTGTCCAGAGCCGCCGCAGGTGGTACAGGTGCGCACAGTGACCATAAACCCGCCGCCCGCGCGGACCTGACCTGTCCCCTGACAGGTGGCGCAGGTGACCGGCTCGCTGCCGTCCTTGCCGCCGGTGCCACGGCAGGTGTCGCAGTTCTCCGCGCGCTGAAACTCCACAGATTTGGACGCGCCAAAGGCAGCCTCCTCAAAGCTGACGCGCAGATTGAGCTGGATGTCCCGCCCGCGCATGGGCGCGTTGCGCCGCTGGGTGCGGGCGCCGGCGCCGCCAAAAAGCTGGTCAAAGATGGTATCAAAGCCGCCAAAGCCGCCGAAACCTGAAAAGCCGCCCATGTTTGGCGGGCCATCCATCCCAAACTGGTCGTAGGCAGCGCGCTTTTGCGGATCAGACAGCACCTCGTTGGCTTCGTTGATCTCCTTGAAGCGCGCTTCGGCTGATTTATCGTTAGGGTGTAAATCGGGGTGAGATTCCTTCGCCAGCCTGCGGTATGCCTTTTTGATATCATCCGCGGTGGCGTTTTTCTGCAGCCCCAGCACCTCGTAATAATCTCGTTTGTTTGACATAGTCTCCTCGCGCAGCAGGCCTTGAACACATGGCTGTCTTCAACGCTGTTGTGCTGTAGTGGTAGGGAAGGCCGGGCTGGCTTTCGCCAGCCCGGCTAAAGAACACTTATTGTACGTCGCCCTCAACGTCGACACTGCCATCGGGGTTGGTTTGCGGCGCATCCATATCCGGGGTCTGCATGTCGGGTTGCTGTCCGCCGTCCTGGTCCTGGTAAAGCTTGCCAAAGATGGCGTAGACCTTCTGGGTGGCCTCATCCATGGCAGACTTGATCTCTTCGGCGTTGTTGCCCTCGCGCACCTTTTTGAAGGCGTCGATTTCCGCTTGCACGGTGGCCTTGTCTTCCTCAGACAGCTTGTCGCCGTTCTCGCGCAGCTGCTTCTCAATCTCGTACTGGAAGGTGTCCGCGCGGTTCAAGGTTTCCACCTCTTCCTTGCGGCGCTTGTCTTCCTCGGCGAACTGCTCCGCCTCCTTAACGCGCTGGTTGATTTCCTCCTCGCTTAAGTTGGTGGAGGCCGTGATGGTCACGTTCTGGGTGTTGCCGGTGCCCATGTCCTTGGCGGTGACGGACACGATGCCGTTTTTGTCGATGGTGAACTTCACCTCAATCTGCGGCACGCCGCGGGGCGCCGCCGGGATGCCGGTGAGCTGGAAGCGGCCCAGTGTCTTGTTGTCATAGGCCATGGGGCGCTCGCCCTGCAGGACGTGTATCTCAACGGTGGTCTGCCCATCCGCTGCAGTGGAGAAGACCTGCGCCTTTTCCGTGGGGATGGTGGTGTTGCGCTCGATTAAGCGGGTAAAGATGTGGCCTTCGGTCTCAATGCCCAGGCTTAGGGGCGTGACATCCAGCAGCAGGACATCCTTCACCTCGCCAACTAAGACACCTGCCTGGATGGCCGCGCCAATGGCGACGCACTCATCTGGGTTGATGCCCTTGAAGGGCTCCTTGCCGGTGACGTTTTTCACGGCTGCCTGCACCGCGGGGATGCGGGTGGAGCCGCCGACCAAGATCACCTTGTCAATCTGCTGTGCGGTGAGGCCAGCATCTTTTAAGGCTGTCTGCATAGGTCCAATGGTGCGCTCGACCAGGTCATGCGTCAACTCGTTGAACTTAGCGCGGGTTAAAGTGATATCCAAATGCTTGGGGCCGTTGGCGTCGGCGGTGATAAAGGGCAGGTTGATGTTGGCAGCCATCACGCCGGACAGGTCAATCTTTGCCTTTTCAGCGGCTTCCTTCAGGCGCTGCCATGCCATGCGGTCCTTCTTTAAGTCGATGCCATTTTCCTTTTTGAAGACCTCGGCGATGTAGTCCACCACGCGGTCGTCAAAATCGTCGCCGCCCAGCTTGGTGTCACCATTGGTGGCCAGCACCTCAAACACACCGTCGCCAATCTCCAGCAGGCTCACGTCGAAGGTGCCGCCGCCCAGGTCATACACCAGAATTTTGTGGGCTTCATCCTTGTCCAGGCCATAGGCCAGGGAGGCCGCGGTGGGCTCGTTGATGATGCGCAAGACTTCCAAGCCCGCGATGCGGCCGGCATCCTTGGTGGCTTGACGCTGTGCGTCAGAGAAATAGGCGGGCACGGTAATAACAGCCTGATTGACTGTTTCGCCCAGATAGCTTTCGGCGTCCTTTTTGAGCTTTTGCAGCACCATCGCGGAAATCTCCTGCGGGGTGTACTCCTTGCCATCAATCGACACCTTGAAATTGCTGCCCATCTCCCGTTTGATGGACGCGATGGTGCGCTCCGGGTTGGTGATGGCCTGGCGCTTGGCGATCTGGCCGACTAAACGCTCGCCTTCCTTGGTAAATGCGACGACGGACGGCGTGGTCCGCGCGCCTTCTGAGTTGGTGATTACAACGGGCTCGCCGCCTTCCATCACTGCGACGCAGGAGTTGGTGGTGCCCAGGTCAATTCCGATAATTTTAGCCATGTCGTTTTCCTCCGTTTAAATCAATTGCTTCTTGTTGTATGTAATCAGCCTGGAACGACGCGCACCATGGCGTGCCGTAAGACTGTGTCCCCCATTTTGTAGCCCTTCAGGACAACATCGCTGACCGTGCCGGGCTCGCCATCCTCGGGGTTGGCCTGCGCAACCGCATCCTCAAGCGTTGGGTCAAAGGCTTCCCCCTGGCGGGAGATTTGCTCCACACCGCGCTGGTGGAGGGTGTCCTGCAGCTGGCGATACACCAGCTGAACGCCCTGGTACAGCGGGTCATCCTCGCGCGGCTCCAGGAGGGCGCGCTCTAAATTGTCGCACACGGGCAAAAGGGTCTTGATGAAGGCGCAGGCGCCATCGTCAAAGCTTTCGGACGCTACCTGGCGGTTGCGGCGGCGGAAGTTGTCAAAATCCGCCTGAACACGCTGCGCCATCTTGAGGTATTCCTCGCTTTGCTCCTGTGCGCGGATCAGCTGGTCCTCCAGGCTCAGGCTGTCCTGATCCTGCTTATGCTGTGCCTGCTCCTCCTGTTGCTCCTTAAGCTCCTGCTTGGGCTGGTCCTTTGGTGTTTTCTTGGTCATGTCGTCCTCCGAAATTAGTGGTTTGGCGTCAGTTGCTGAGGATGTCGTTCATCACCTGGCTGGCCATGCGCAGGGTGGAGAAAATGCTTTGGTAGGGCATCCGGGTTGGGCCAATGAGCCCAATGGTACCCCGCTGGCCACGGCTGAATCTGTATTCCGCCACTGCGACGGAGCAGCTGCGCATCTCCTCAATGCCGTTTTCAGGGCCGATGTGCACCAGCAGCTCTTCCCCCCGGGTATCACGGACCAGGTTTAGCAGCGCTTCCTTATCATCAAGGGCGTACAGCAACTGCCTGGCCTTGTCCGCCTCCTGGTACTCGGGGAAGCCCAGGATATTGTGGGTGCCGCAGATGGTGAGCTGGTCCTCCGCGTTCTGGCTGTCCATCTGGGTGGACAGATCCATGATGCCCTGGAGCACTTGCGGATCGCCCGGGGATTGCCCCGCGAACTGCCGCAGCGCCGTCTGCACCTCCTGCAAGGTTCTGCCGGAGAACTGCTCGGACAGCATCTTGCTGATGGCATACAGCGCGTCAGCGTCCAGGCGCTCGGATACCTTAACCATGGTGTCGCGGATTATGCCGCCGTCCGTCACGATGACCAGCAGCGCCAAGGCCTTTGAGACCGGCACCAGCTGCAAATTGGCGATGCGCAGGCTTTCCTGCCGCGGCATCAGCACAAAGGAGGCGTACCTGGTAAGCTCCGCCAGCGCTTGCGCCGCGCTGCGCACCACATCCTCCAGGTGGCTGATGCGCGTTTGGAACGCGCTTTTGACGGCCTCTTCCTGCGCGCTTTGCTGGATTCCTTTTGCCAGCAGCATATCCACATACAGGCGATATGCCTTAGAGCTGGGCACGCGGCCTGCTGAGACATGGGGCTGGCTTAGGTAGCCCATCTCCTCCAGGTCGCTCATCTCGTTGCGGATGGTGGCGCTGGACAGCTCCGGCAGGTACTTCCGGGCAATGGTGCGGGAGCCCACCGGGGTGGCGGTGGCCACGTAATCATCCACAATGGCCTGCAATATGCGTTGCTTGCGGTCTTCCATGGCGCTGCCTCCTTCCCGATTGTTAGCACTCTCATGTGTTGAGTGCTAACCCATAACAAAGATACCACGGGAATGGGGCTTTGTCAAACGATATTTGAATTGTTTCTGCGCTGTTCAAAACCTGTTCAAATCTTGCACCCACAACGGTCTTAAGCGGCGGAAAAACACGCAGAACCTTATGAAACCACCGTGAAAAGGCTGAAGCCGCTAGATGACAGTTGGAACACATTGATGAATGAAGAAGGAAAACAAGCAAACACAGCCCAAGAATTGACAAATTGTTCATGATTTTAAGCGATTCAATGGTGTATACTTTAATTGGTTCATTTGACCCATTGTAATGTAAGGAGGAACTTCATGAAAACCAATAGGATGAGGATGCTTGCCATCCTGACCGCACTGATGCTTGCCCTCGGGATACTGCCCGTGTTCGCGGAGAGCGCCCCGGCAGCACCGGACATGGCCACTTTTTTTGACAACGACCAGAACATCCAGATGGATGTCCAGGTGGAGCTGAACCCCATGGTGGGCAGCATGCTGGGCAGTCTGACCGGTGGGATGGAAAATCAGGATGAAGCCACCCAAGCCGCACTGATGACCATTGTGCAAGCCGTCAACAAGCTGAAAATCTCTGCCTTGCTTGGCAAAAACGCAGCTTCCGGTACCATCGGAACCGACAAAGGTCTGCTGGTTGATTTCCAGGCCAAGGTAGATGAGGAAGGCAAACAGAACAACATCACCACCAACCTGCTGCCCGGCCTGAACCTGAGCGTGGATCCCGCCATGATGGCCCAGTTTTCCGGCCAAGCGATGCAGCAGCAGATGACCCCGGAACAAGCCATGCAGCTGGTGGGCCCCTATATGGCAGCCCTGACCGCCAGCATCGAAAAAGTCACAGCAGAAGGCCAGTCAGAAGAAGGCACCTTTGAAACAGAAGGCTACGGCACCTTTAGCAAGCGCACCAGCCTGACCCTGACCAGCCACATGATGGCTGACCTGATGCTGGACCTGATTAAGATTTACAAACAAGATGAGCAGATGCAAAAGCTGCTGGAAACCTCCATGCAAAACAACCCCGCAGCCGCCATGAACATGCCGGAAGGCGCCGAGATTCCCAGCCCCGAAGAAACCCTCAAGGAAATGGAAGAGGACCTGCAGGAGACCAAGGCTGAAGAAAACAAAACCCTTCTCCTGGTCACTGCCTATGAGGGCGACGGCCAGAACCTTTATCTGGACATGGTTACCCCCGATGGCGTGGGCGCCCCGGTGAAAATTGATGTATTGCTCAAGGGTGCGGTTATGGAAACAAGCGGCGCCGTGGAGCAGGTTGAAATGACGATGAAGCTTATCGGTCACACCCCCCAGTCCATCGAAAACCCAGAAGACAAAGTGGATTGGAAGCTGGTGGAGCAGGAACTGAAAAGCGGCAGCAACTACCGGGATACCCTGGTCGACCTAAACCTGACCATGAAAAATGAATTACCCAAAGCAAAGAGCAACCTGAACCTGAACATGTTTTCCGGCGGAATGCAAATTGGCATTGCAGCCAACAGCGAAAGCGACCTGGCCACCAAAAACAGCACCACGGTTGTCAGCCTGAGCCTCATGAGCCCCGAGCCCCTGGTGAAACTGACCATCTCCACCAAACCCACAGAAGAAGCGCCTGCGCAGCCTGTACTGGAAGGTACCGCCAACCTGGTGATTTCAGAGAAGGACTTAAGCGAGGATCAACAGAACTTGGTGATGGAGAGCCTGCAAAAGGTCTTGCCAGATCGGCTGAGCACCGCCCTGCCTGAGGAAGCGCCCGCCATCCTTGCTCTGCTCGGCATGGGCGCTAATGATGCGGAGATCCCGGAGCCCGCGCCCGCCAATCCTTAATATAGCTGATAGAACTGATCACCTGAGGGGTTGCCAGAATCTGGCAGCCCCTTTATTATGCTGATAGACTGACACAGGGAACCAGGAAGGGGATTTTATGCAGGATTTACGGGAAAAAGTGCTCACAAAAAAGACGGAGTTTGAGGGCCAGATTATTACGGTGCAGCAGTGGAAGGTGGCCTTGCCAGACGGCCGGGAGGCCGGAAGGGAGATTGTGCTGCACAACGGCGCTGCCGCCGTGGTGCCGGTGGACAAGCAAAACATGGTCACCTTGGTAAGACAGCACCGGGTCGCCATTAACCAGATGACGCTGGAAATCCCGGCTGGCAAGCTGGACGACCCGATGGAGGATCCCCTGATGTGCGCCAAACGCGAACTGGAGGAGGAGACCGGGCTGAAGGCGGGCATGTGGCAGAAGATGGCACATGTGGTGACGACACCAGGCTTTTGCACCGAGCGCATCGCCCTGTACCTGGCGACAGACCTGACGCAGGAGACAGCGCACACAGACCCGGATGAGTTTTTAAGCCTGGTTAAAATGCCGCTGACGCAAGCCGTGATGATGGTCGAGAAGGGCCAGATTACAGATGCCAAAACCTGCCTGGGCTTGCTGATGGCGCAACAGCTGTTAAACCAGCCTGCCTTCCTTTGGCAGGAGGGAATGCTGCGCGCAAAGCCGGGCATGAACGATTATTATCCCAAGGCTGATGGGTGTTAAACCTGATTTGAGATTGAAAAAAGACGTTCACAATTTTTGCCTGAAAAGCTTGCGCGTCACCTCGGCAAAGGAGGATCATCCCGTAATCTATACGCAGCGGCTGATCCTGCGGCCGCTGCACATGCGCGACGCGCGGGATTTTTACGCCTACGCGAAGGACCCGCGGGTGGCTGAGTACGTGTTTTGGGAACCGCACGAAAACCTCGGGCAGACAAGGAGCATCCTGCGCAGTTTAATCGCCCAAAGCAAACAGGAGCAGCTGTATACCAAGGCCATCATTTCTAAGGACAGCCAGCGAATGATTGGCACCATCGGCCTGGTTACGCGGGACACAGAAAACCAGACAGCGGAGGTTGGTTTTTCGCTCTGCGCCTTGCACTGGGGACAAGGCCTGATGAGCGAGGCGCTAAGTGCTTACTTACGATATCTGTTTTTTTTGCCCGGGCTCAACCGGATTGAGGCACAGCATGATGTGCTCAACCCAGCCTCCGGCGCGGTCATGGAAAACGCGGGCATGCACAAAGAAGGGGTGCTGCGTGAACGCATCTATTATAAGAAGCGCTATGCCAGCGTGGTCCTGTACTCCGCGCTGAAAGCACAGTGGATGAAGGAGCAGAGCGAAACGACAGGTTTTGATTGATGGCCTGCGGTGTTCTGGCGCATTCACCCGACATGTTTTGGCTAAATGATGTTACATCTAAAATCGCGCTTGACAAAAATGAATCCCTGTCCTATTATAGATTTTGCGTCGCAAGACGTGTGACGCGGGGTGGAGCAGCTGGTAGCTCGTCGGGCTCATAACCCGGAGGTCGAGGGTTCAAATCCCTCCCCCGCAACCAAAATGGCGGCGTAGCTCAGTTGGCTAGAGCATTCGGTTCATACCCGGAGTGTCGTTGGTTCGAGTCCGACCGCCGCTACCA
>JAAYFC010000122.1 GCA_012728435.1 Clostridiales bacterium
CTGCGGAGGCTGAACCTCAAGGAGGGATACTGCGCCCTCTGTCCGATCCCCCTGATTATTCCACATGGTTTGTGGTTCTACCAAGGGTTTCGCACGATGTCCCTGACTTGAAACACCGTGACTATATGATACGAGGAGGGCTGTATGACTGAGCGGAAGATAACCATGGGCGGTGCCGTCCCCTTTACGGCGCAGCGGGCACAGCAATTGGTCGCGCTGGCCAACAGCTTTTCTGCCAACATCATCCTGCAGGATCGCAGGGGCAGCTTTAATGGCAAATCGCTTTTGGGCATGCTGTCCCTGGGTAAACTGACGGGGCTTGAGATTACACTCATCGCTGAAGGCCCGGATGAGGAAGCGGCGGTGGCGGCCTTAGCTTTGTCCCTGGAAGCGGAAAACGAAGCGGCCCTGACATAAAAATGCTTGAAAACATTGGAACTTATTGACAGGTTGTAACATTCCTGTTATAAATGATACAGATTCCAAGGGAGTCCACCTGCGCTTGCCGCGCGAAAGGATGGTCGAGATGTCAAACACACGCAAAGCAGACCCATTTCGCAAACTGCTGAAGTGGACCGTTATTCTGCTGATTCTGTTCGCAATCTTCGCGACAGGTTTTGTTTTGCTGGATAAATATCAAAAGGGTGAGGTCGAGCGCCAGGCCCAGCGCATCAATGAGGAAAACCAGCAAATCATCGAGGAAAACAACCGCGCCCGCGCCGAGCAGCAGGCCAGTTTGGAATCCGGCGAGGTGAAGACCTGGCCCGAGGCCAAGCAGGAAGGCTGGGACGTCGTGGATGTCAGCGATTTCCCCATCACATCAACCCGCGAACAGGCGGTCACCCGGGCGGAGCTGCTCAAGGGCGGGCTGCTGCTGGTCAACCGCTGGCACGAGATGCCCATGGATTTCACCATTGTGGAGGGCGACATCAAGTCCATCGGCACGGAGACCAGCTACCGCGTCCCGGTTGAGAACGCCGGCGTTCAGCTGATGAACAACGTCATCACGGCGCTTGACAAGATGATTGGGGACGCGCGCACCGAAGGCCTTGAGTACTACATCATGCGCGATGGCTACCGCACCGCGCAGACCCAGCTGGAATTCTGGGAGAACGAGCGCAAACGCCACGAGGCGCGCTATTCCGGTGACGCCCTGGTTGAGAAGACGCGCGAGCGCGTCGCCTATCCCGGCACCAGCGACTACCACACCGCGATGAGCGTGTCTGTCGATGTCTACAACCGGAATGACTCCGCCTTGAATAACATGAAATTTCAGGAGAGCAAGCAGGCTGACTGGCTCAATGAGCACTGCTGGGAGTACGGCTTCATCTTCCGCTTCCCGACACAGGGCTATCCCTACATCACCACGGTGGACAAGTCCTATGTCACGGGCATCAACCTGGAGATGGACACCTACCGCTATGTGGGCCTGCCCCATTCAACGGTGATGCAGCAGATGGGCTTCTCGCTGGAGGAGTACATCGACTACTTAATCCAGCATCCGCACATCGCAGTCTATCTGGATGGGGAGCTCAAGTATGAAATCTATCGCGTGAAGGGCGGGATGGAGGACACCACCATCAAGCTGCCGCAAAACGCCAAGGATTATTTAGCCTCCACCGACAACATGGGCGGCATCGTGGTCGCGGCGATTTATTAAACACCACGCATATACCGCGCCCTGGACGGCCTGTCCGGGGCGTTTTTGATTGACAAGGCATTCCTGTAAACTTATAATCCAGTTTCATTGATTAATGCGCTTTTTGGAGGGAACATGGACGAGCTGCAACGGGAAATCGCGCGGCGGCGCACATTTGCCATCATCAGCCATCCAGACGCGGGCAAGACCACGCTGACGGAGAAGCTGCTGCTGTACGGGGGCGCCATCCGCCAGGCGGGCAGCGTCAAGGCGCGCAAGGCCGCGGCGCATGCCACCTCAGACTGGATGGAGATTGAGAAGCAGCGCGGCATCTCCGTCACTTCCTCGGCGATGCAGTTTAATTATGACGGCTACCACATCAACATCCTGGATACCCCCGGGCATCAGGATTTCTCGGAAGACACCTACCGTGTGCTGGTGGCGGCGGACAGCGCTGTCATGCTGCTGGACGCCTCCCGGGGTGTGGAGGAGCAGACGCGCAAGCTGTTCAAGGTCTGCCGCATGCGCGGCATCCCCATCTTTACCTTTGTCAACAAGATGGACCGCGCGGCCAAGGATCCCTTTGCCCTGATGGAGGAGTTGGAGCAGGTGCTGGGCATCCACTCCTGCCCGGTCAACTGGCCCATCGGTGTGGACGGGGACTTTCAGGGCGTGTACCACCGGGATACCAGGGCGGTGGAGCTGTATTTCTCCGGTGATCACGGCAAAACCAAGGCGGTCAAAACGGAAATCGCGCTGGATGACCCTGCCCTTTCCGGCATGCTGGCGGGGCATTACATCAAGCGGCTCAAAGAGGAGGTTGAGCTGCTGGACGAGGCGGGTGACCCCTTCGATTTGGAAGCCATCCGCAGCGGGGAATTGACCCCCATGTTCTTTGGCTCCGCCATCACCAACTTTGGGGTGGAGCCCTTCCTCAACCGCTTTTTGCAGTACACCCTGCCGCCCACGCCCCGCGCTAGCGACCAGGGGCTGATGATGCCCGAGAACCCCTTCTTTTCCGGCTTTGTCTTTAAGATTCAGGCCAATATGAACCCGGCGCACCGCGATCGCCTGGCTTTTGTGCGGGTGGTTTCCGGCGTTTTTAAGCGCGATATGAACGCCTGGCACTCGGGCCAAAACAAGCAGATTCAATTAAAGGCGCCGCAGCAGTTCATGGCGGATGAGCGCGCCATTGTGGAGACAGCCTATCCCGGGGACATCATCGGCCTGTTTGATCCGGGGATTTACCGCCTGGGCGACACCATCAGCCAGCAAAAGGATTTGCATTTCGCGCGCATCCCTGTGTTTGCGCCGGAGCATTTTGCCCGCGTGCGCCCCTTTGACAGCATGAAGCGCAAGCAGTTTTTAAAGGGCATCACCCAGTTGAGCAACGAAGGCGCCATCCAAACCTTCACCCGCGAGGAGATCGGGCTTGAGCAAAGCATCGTGGGCGTGGTGGGCATCCTGCAGTTTGATGTGTTGTCCCACCGCTTAAAGCACGAGTACGGCACAGAATTGCTGATGGACACGCTGCCCTGGCGGCATGTGCGCTGGGTGGTGGAAACCCCGGTGCCCCCGGATCAGCTGGCTTTGACCTCCAGCACCATACGCGGGGTGGACGCCCAGGGCAAGCCTGTGCTCTTCTTTGAAAACGACTGGTCCATCCGCTTGGCGCAGGAGCGCAACCCTGGGCTTATGCTGGAGGAATTCGAGCCCATGGAGGAATTTGAGGCTTGATATAATAAAGATGGATACGCTGGGGCACTTTAGAAAAAGCGCCCCAGACCCCTGAAAACTTTAACAGGTGGGCCATTGGCATCTGCTGGTTACTAAAACTGTGCAACCCTGGCTGTCCAGTATAATTTGGCAACCAGACTTGACAAGTTTTCGGATACAGGACTATAATCCATTTCGTCTCGCAGGCCTGGCCTGTACATTACACCTGAGGAGACCCTCTTTGAAACCAAGCTGGAAAAGCCCCTCCCTGCGCCGCTTTTTCCGCGGCAAACCGCCGGACAGGCAAAGCTTGTCCAGGCATTTTGCTGTTTTTCTGTAAACTAAAGACCTGAACAAGCATAATCCGGGGACGCAGCCAATCTCTTCAGGCTGCATCCTTTTCAGTTGCACTGACCTTACCTGCATCAGGGCAAACCTCCACATTTCAGATTCCGGGTCAAGGGCACGCCCTTGTCCGGGAGTCTGAGGGATGAAATCCCTCAGCGACTCCCCTTAGAAAGAAAGGTACCAACACCTATGATTCGTCAAGACATTCGCAACATCGCCATCATCGCCCACGTGGACCACGGCAAGACCACCCTGGTGGATCAAATGCTGCGCCAGGCGGGCGTCTTCCGCCAAAACCAGCAGGTGCGGGAGCGTGTGATGGACTCCGGTGACATCGAGCGGGAGCGCGGCATCACCATCCTGGCCAAGAACACCGCTGTGCATTGGGGTGATACCAAGATCAACATCGTGGACACCCCCGGCCACGCCGACTTCTCCGGCGAGGTGGAGCGCGTGCTAAAGATGGTGGATGGCGTGCTGCTGCTGACGGACTCCTTTGAAGGCCCGATGCCGCAAACGCGCTTTGTGCTGTCCAAGGCGCTGGATTTGAACCTGCCTGTGTTGATGGTCATCAACAAGGTGGACCGGGCGGATGCCCGGAGCGCTGAGGTGGTGGATGAGCTGCTGGACCTGCTGATTGACCTGGACGCGGGGGAGGAGACGCTGGACCGTCCCATCCTGTATGTTTCCGCGCGCCAAGGCACGGCAACGACGGATTTGAACCACCCAGGCACCGACTTGACGCCCCTGTTTGAGGCGATTCTCAAGCATATTCCGGGGCCGGAGTGCTTTCCCGAGGGTGCCTTCCAGATGTTGGTTTCCACCGTGGACTACAACGAGTATGTGGGCCGCATTGGCATTGGCCGTGTCACCCGCGGCAGCGCGCATACGCAGGAACAGCTGGTGCGGGTGAACGCGCTGGATGCCAGCCTCCACGATGTGTTTAAGGTGACGGAGCTGTCTGTGTTTGACGGCTTAAAGCGTCTGAGCGCTGAGCGTGTGGGCGCCGGGGACATCATCGCGCGGTCAGGCCTTGAGGATTTAAACATCGGCGACACGGTTTGCGAGCTAAACACGCCAGAGGCCCTGCCCTTTGTAGCCATCGGGGAACCTACGGTGTCCATGACTTTCTCCGTCAATGATAGCCCATTTGCGGGCAGGGAAGGCAGTTATGTCACCAGCCGCCACCTGCGTGCCAGGCTGTACAAGGAAACCCATACCGACGTGTCCCTGAAGGTGGTGGACGGCGAGACGCCCGATCAGTTTATCGTCAAGGGCAGGGGGGAACTGCACCTGTCCGTCCTGATTGAGACCATGCGCCGCCAGGGCTATGAGTTTCAGGTGTCAAGGCCGGAGGTGATCCTGCAGAAGGTGGACGGCCAGGTGATGGAGCCCATCGAGCTGCTTCGCGCGGATGTCCCCGCGGCCGCTGCGGGCGCTGTGATTGAGAAATTGGGCCGCCGCCGCGGCATTCTCAAGTCCATGGCCGGGCAGGATCGCGTCCGCCTGGAGTTTTCCGTCCCTTCCCGCGGCCTGTTTGGCTACCGCAACGAGTTTTTGACCGACACCCGGGGTGAGGGCATCATGAGCGCGGTGTTTGACGGCTTTGAGCCCTTCAGGGGGGAGATCCCGCGCCGCAACGTGGGGGCACTGGTGTGCTTTGAAACAGGAGAGAGCACGCAGTATGGCCTGTATGGCGCGCAGGAACGCGGTGCCCTCTTCCTGGGCAGCCAGACGCCTGTCTATGCCGGGATGATCTGCGGCCAATCCAGCCGCCCGGGGGATATCGTGGTCAACATCTGCCGCAAAAAGCATGTCACCAACACGCGCAACGCCGCCGCGGCGGAGGACAGCATGCGATTGATGTCCGCCCGCGCGATGACGCTGGAGGAGTGCATGGAGTTCATTGACGAGGACGAGCTGCTGGAGGTGACCCCCCAGTCCCTCCGGATGCGGAAAAGGGAGCTGAGCCACGACGCCCGGGCCAAGAGCGCCAGCCGGGGGAAGAAGGCCTAGGGCAGTGGTCCGTGACCAGGGGTCAGTGAAACAGAACGAAGCCGGGCGGTTTGAGATTGACCGCCCGGTTTTTTTGGTACAATCTGAATGTATAGATGCATGCAGCATCAACAGAAGAAAGGATGAGATGAAGCCGTGCCATTGTTCACCCTGCTGCTGTTCGCTGCTGTCGGCACCCTGTTGATGGCCGTGGGCTACCTGATTTGGAAGAAGGAGCGCATCAGCCTGATTCACAGCTACCACTACACCCATGTGAGGGAGGAGGACAAGCCCGCTTACACCGCAAAAATGGGCAAGGCCTGCCTGGTGATGGGGGCAGGCAGCCTGCTGTGCGGCATCCTGTTTTACCTGTTTGAAAGCGGCTGGGCCTTCCTGGCCTTCGGGGTGTTCTTCCTGGCAGGGGCCCTGATGATGCTGTCCGCCCAGCGGCGCTACAACCGTTTACGGCGCTGATTCTGCCTTGTGTACAGGATTCCCGCCCATCCCGGCGGGATTTTTTGTTTTTTGGGGCCCGGGGCCCTTGCATCCGCCCCGACAAAGGCGTATGATGAAAAACAAGAAAAAAACATTCCGGGCCACAGCCACGGAACAAGGTACAACAGGAGGGCACCATGTTTGACAATCGTTACCCTGCAGAGCCATACCGCATCAAGACGGTGGAAACCATCAAGATGAACACCAAGGAGGAGCGCCAGGAGATCATCAAAAAGGCGGGCTTCAACACCTTTTTGATCGATTCAGAGGACTGCTACATCGACCTCTTGACCGACTCCGGCACCAACGCCATGAGCGACAAGCAGTGGGCCGGCATGATGCTGGGGGACGAAGCCTATGCCGGCAGCAAAAACTGGAAGCACCTGGAATCAACCGTGCAGGAGCTGTTTGGCTTTAAGCACGTCATCCCCACCCACCAAGGCCGCGGGGCCGAGAACCTGCTAAGCAAGGTGGCTATCAAGCCCGGCCAGTATGTGCCCGGCAACATGTATTTCACCACCACCCGCTACCATCAGGAAGCCAACGGCGGCATCTTCCACGACATCATTCGGGACGAAGCCCATGATGCGCAGAAGGAAATCCCCTTCAAGGGCGATGTGGACTTAAACAAGTTAAAAGCGCTGGTGGACAAGGTCGGTGCCGAGCAGATCGCCTATGTCTGCCTGGCCATCACCGTCAACCTGGCCGGCGGCCAGCCCATGTCCATGAAAAACATGCGCGAAGTTTATGCCTACTGCCAGGATAAAGGCATCAAGGTGTACATGGATGCCACCCGCTGCGTGGAGAACGCCTACTTCATCAAGGAGCAGGAGGAGGGCTACCAGGACAAGTCCATCAAGGAAATCGTCCATGAGCAGTTCTCCTATGCCGATGGCTGCACCATGTCCGGTAAAAAGGACTGCATCACCAACATCGGCGGCTTCCTGTGCTTAAATGATGAGGAGCTGTTCGTCGCCGCCCGGGAGTTTGTGGTGGTGTTTGAAGGCATGCCCAGCTACGGCGGCATCGCTGGAAGGGACATGGAAGCCATGGCCATTGGCCTGAAGGAAGCCATGCAGGAAGAGTACATCGAGCACCGGGTCAAGCAGGTGCGCTATCTGGGCGATAAGCTGATGGCAGCCGGTGTGCCCATCGTGCGCCCCGTGGGCGGCCATGCGGTTTTCCTGGATGCCCGGCAGTTTTGCCCCCACCTGGATCAGACCCAGTTCCCGGCCCAGGCCCTGGCGGCAGCCATCTACGTGGAAGGCGGGGTGAGGACGATGGAGCGGGGCATCATCTCCGCCGGCCGTGACAAGGTCACCGGACGTGACCACGCCCCCAAGCTGGAAACCGTGCGCATCACCATCCCGCGCCGGGTCTACACCTACCGCCACATGGACCTGGTGGCCGACACCATCATCCGCCTGTACAAGCACAAGGAAGACATCCGCGGCCTGAAGTGGAGCTACGAGCCCAAGCAGTTGCGCTTCTTCACCGGCCGCTTCGAGCAGATCTAATCAAACTGAAGGCCTTACTGCGTGTTTCAGTAAGGAAGCATAAAAACCAGCCCGCGGCATCCACGCTGCGGGCTGGCTCTTTCATTGATTGCTTACCTCCCCAGCAGTACCGCCTGGCCGCCACCCTTTGACATCACATACAGGCTGGTGTCACTGCGCTGCTCATAGGCCAGGTAGTCATCAAACACATAGATGCTTTTGACCGCGTGGCTGGACAGCGGGGTGGCTTCACCCGTCTCCAATTCCAGCCGGTACACCTTGTGTCCATCCGCGGCGTTGGCAAAATAGACATAGGTCTCATCGGCATTCAGCACGCTGGCTTTGACGCCTTCCACAAGGGCGGGCGAACTGCTGCCGTCCAGCGGCCAGCTAAACAAGCTGCTTTTTGCGTCAGAGAACAGCAGGACTTCCTCAGGCCCCATTTTTGCGATGGTGAACGCGCCAACCTTCCGGTCGCTGATCTGCTCGGCATGCTGTCCCGTCAGGGGCACGCGGTAGAGCAGCCCGTCATTCTTGCTGTTGAAGTAGGCGTATTCACCGTAGGGGAAGACATAATGCACATCCATTTGTTTGCCCTGGAAATAGATGGGGATTTCCTTTGTCGCTGTGCTTTTGATGTCCGTTGAAACCAGGCTGTCGCTTAAGACGTACAGGACCTTGTTTTGGGTGACGGACAGGGAGCGGATGCGCTCGGACACATTGACCAGGGTAAGGCGTCCTTTTTTGTTGATGGAGTCCCTTACAATGCGGGTGACATACTTGTTTGGCTTGCCGGGTTCATAAAACTTTCCCCTTCCTACAACTGTGAAAGTGGTCGGCTTCTCCCCCCGCTCGGCCAAGTAATGGTGGAAATAGTAGATATCGCCGTTCAAGGTGTCCAGGCTGGCATATTCCACCGCGCCGTAGGCCCGCTCGGACCTTTGGAATGGCGGGTTGGACTGCATCAAATAGCGTTCCTTGTTCACAAAAAACAGGGTACCCTTCCCCATGGCGACCCGGCCGCCGTTTACGGCGTTGGAAACGCCTGTGAGGGAATCGCCAACATCATCCGAAAGCATCAGTGCGAAGGCGGGCAGCGTTGCGCATAACAACAAGGCGGTTACAATCAACAAACAGCGCTTTTTCATAAACTTACCCCTTATATATCATTTTTGTCGAAACAGAGGTGTAATCTTGGTTGAATTGTACACAAACACAGCTTATTTGTCTACCTACCTGTTCGGGTAGGCTGCATGAAAACAGCAGAATTTGTATAATCTTGAGACAGCATAAAAAACAGGTGACGTTTATCCTGTAGTGCTTGCAGGGGGATCGACACCTGTTTCTATGTATTTGCCTGAATCAACCTGGGAGATTCTACGGGCAGGCACATTTGCGCCTACATCGTCCGCACCTTGCCTTCAACTCTTGATCGCGCCAAAGCGTGATGGGTCAGGGCAATTGGATGGTGATGGTTTCGTCCGCCTTTACATTGCTGCGGGAGAAGATGGGCACCAGGCCCAGGGTGGTGGCGCCTTGCGCTTTGGAGGCGTTTAACACATAGACGGTAAAGCCGTCCATATCAGGCGCGGTCTTCGCCAGGGCGGAGGCCTGGTTGTTCTGGTAGAGCTGGTAGCCAAGCAGGTAGTCTGTGCCTTCTTGCCTGGCCTTCCAGGCAGCGGGCTCCTTGACGTACACACGGATGTCGTAGAGCGTCTGGTCTGCATTCAGGCTGATGGTGACAGTGCCCTCATAGTTTGCAAAGCCGAAGCTGCCGTTATACAGCTGCCCCGCCGGGATGGACGGCGTGCTGGTGGGGGCCGGTGTCGTCAAATGCAGGCTAACTTGCGGCACAAAGCCGCGCGCAGGTTTATTGTTGACCAGGGTTTCCACATAGGCCCAGCTGCCCATACTGGACAGGCGGTTCACCGTTTGCCCCTGCGGCAGGCTGGCCAGCGCGCTCCTGGAAAACAGCGGGTCATCCGTTAAGGTGACGGGCGCGGCCAGGGTAAAACTCTGGCCATATAGCGCCAGGCTATTCACTCTTGTGTTTTTGGGCAGCGCCGCAGCCTCGATATAGCCCATGCGCATATGCTGGCTGTCCAAATCATACTGGATTAAGATCCAGCCGTTCTCCTGCCCAAATACCTGGATCCAGTCGTTGGTGGAGACCATGGCCTTGTCGTTTGCCGCGCGCAGGTAGTGCGTGCCCGGGCCGGAATACACCGGGAACTTTTGCCCGCCGGTAAACTTGATTTTGTTGGCGGACAGCTCACCCGCGGGGATCTCGGGCGCTAAGGTCAGGCTTTTTCTGGCGGCCTCGTAAGTCTTGGGCAGGGCAGCGAAGTTGACATATCGCAATTCCCGCTGGAGGACGCCATAGACGCGGCCCAGGTTCAAGCCGTAAGCCAGGTCATAAAAGGACACCTTGTCCTCCTGCACATAGGCATCACACCAGTAGATATCCCGGTCCATATAGGAAAACAGCTTGAACCCGCCCTTCTCCCAGTGGTAGGCGACGCGTTGCTGTACAAATTCCTCAGCTTTTGGCTCCAGGCGGGAAATGGTAAAGCCCAGGTCGTCTGTATAGACCTTGTCGGAATTGCCCGCGCTGATGTGCAAACCGCGCGAATGACGCATGAAATAGGCGTTGGGCGCGCCTTGGGGTACCGCGTTTGCGCTTTTGAGCCAGTACTTCATTTTACCGTTTTCCAGGTGGTAGCCCAGCAGCACACGGGCGGTGCCTTGCTTTACCATCACAAACGCATAATCCCCGCTGGGCGTGCCGTTAATGAGGATGTAGTCCTCCAGATCATAAGAGGCATAATGTGTTGCAATGTGGTCCACCACTTCCTGTGGCGGCACGCTGCGCTCGCCGTCCGCTTGAGCCAGCGGCAGGCAGAGCGACAGGAAGAGCAGGGAGAAGAGCCAGGTCATCATCAGTTTTTTCATCATGTTGTGTCATGTCCTTTCTGTGTGGTTGGTGTCACATCATGAAAGACAATCAAGGTGGGTCATTTGTTGCGCCAAAGATTATTTTATTTTTTCAATGGCCAAGGCCAGCGCGATGGCGGCTTCCCGGCCTTGCGTGGTGTGCACCTGCAGCGTCTGAATGTCCTCGTCCCAGGTGAGGGTGGTACCAGTCGCGTCCGCTGTCACAAAGGCGATGATGCCCGGTTTTAGTTGGATATATGAAGCCGCTGCCTCATTTGAGGTGTGCGGGATGGCGCGCTCTTTAAACTCAATGTAGCGCAGCTGATGTCCGGTAGGGCTGGTCAACACCGCCAGGTGATAGTCCTCACCCGTACTCAGCTCTGCCGCTTCAAACAGGTGTTCTGCGTTTGCGGGGAAATAATTGCCAGACCAGGCAAAAACCAAGGGCGTGGGTGAGGGTGTGACTGTCGGCGTCGGTGTTGGTGTGGGGCTGATTGTGGGCGGTGCTGCTGTAATCAGGGGCGTGGTCGTCCAGGCCGGGGGGGAGCTCTCCCCCTGCGATGAGGGCGACCCGGTTTGATCTGGGCCAAGCGGGGTCACCACATCCTGCGCTGGCAATTGCGTTAGTTGCCAGCCGCCCCACAGCATAATCAACAGGGCCGCCGCCACAGACAGCCACCGGATGGGGTTTGTTTGCTTCTTTTTGCGCGTGTTGTGCCGGATGAGCCAGCGGACATGCGGCGCGTGGTTCTGGTAGCTTTCCTCCGCCTGCAAAGACAGCGCGGGATCCGCGGCCAGGCTGTTCTTTTGCGCCTGCACTTCCTCCTGCGCCAGCTCCAAAAAGGCCTGCTTTAGCAGTTTGTCATCAAGCCGATGTTTCCTGTCAGCCACGGGTTTCCCCTCCTTCCATCAGCAGGCCGCGCAGCCTGGTTTTTCCGCGGGAGATCAGTGAGCGGACCGACGCGGGTTTGATGCCCATCCTGTCGGCGATTTCGCTGTCCTCCAGTTTCTGCAAGTAGCGCAGCATCATCGCGGTTTGCTCCTGCGCGGGCAAGGCCCTGATGGCTTGCTTGACGCGCGCCAGACCCTCCCCTTCCACCGCCTGCTGTTCAGGCTGGGCCGTGCTGTCAATCAGTTTCAGGTCCTCTATTGGCCCTGCCTGCCTTTGAACGGTCCTTTTCCGCTTCTGGTACAAGTTGATGGCGGTGTTCTTGATGGTTATGACAAGATAGGCTTCCAATTTGTTGCATGGAAGCCCTCTGAGCGTGTCTATTTTTTTCATCAGCGAAAGGATGCCGGCGCTGACCGCGTCCTCCGCGTCCGGCGGGTTGCGCAGCACACGCAGGGCGGTGGCGTACATCAGGCGGTAGTGCGCCTTGTACACGTCCTCCATAAACTGCGCGTCATCCGGGCTGTCCAGCAGCAAAAGAAACAGCATGTTACAGAAACTCCCAACTGATATCAGTTAGCTCTTTCATTGGATAACCTGGATGATTCAAGAAAATCCAAGTAAAATCAGCCATTACCCCCTGGCCCGATGGATTCCAAAACCTGCCTGGTTTTTTGGTCAATCACCACAGAATACAGGACGGCAAGCTCCGGGTCTGCCGGGTCGCGGAACAGGATGTGCCAGGACTCTGCCATCTCCAGTTCATTGTAGGTGAAACTGATGTTGGGCAAAAGACGCGCTTTGACCTGCGGCGTAATGGCTTCGCAGGCCTCCATCTCCTTTTGCGCCAAGGCAAGTGCCTCCTCCGCTTGCATGTCGCGGAAATACGGCAGGCTGGGCACGGTGTTGTTAGGGGGCGGCGCCTTCATTGTGCGCAGGCTGTACAGCAGCTTGATCTCAATGGGCCAAAATGCCGGATGCTCCCCAAATGCTTGTTTCAACTCCTCCTCCGTCTTGTGCAGATGGGGCGATGCCGCAAGCGCATCCCAAACGGCGGTGTTGATGATGGGGTCGCCCCAGATGGGGGAGATCGCGTGCCGCTGTGCCTTTACAACAAGAAGCAGGCGCTCAAACTCCGCTTTTGCATCGCTGCTTTCTGTTACCTGGGGGTCGGCTGGATCAAACAGGTCGTACAAAATCCGGTTATCCGGGTGCTCCGGCTTGTTGCGGTAGGCTTTTGGCATAAAGTTAAAATATCGTCCGTCAATTTTATACACCGTACAGCTGTCAGGCGCGGGCAGCAGCCGGAATTGCCGCCCGTCCTTTGTGTGCAGCAGCAAAAAGGCGAGATCCATCTCAAACCCGCAACCAGAGCCATGATCCATAAGCTCCGCCTCGCTTAACAGTGCTGCCAATGCGCTCAGCTTATCCGGGTTTGTAAGGATGCGCACGTAGGTGCCGCTGTTGGGCAAGCCTTGCACCTGCATGTTCATGTACAAGGTAGCCTGGCGGATCTCCGCAAGCTGCGCGGGCTCAAAGGGGGCCTGCTGCCCAGCCATCGCGGGCACAAGAAGCATCAAACAGAGAATGAACAGGCAGGGCAGCCGTAAACAGCGCATCGCACACTCCTTATTTTTGGGTGACTGTAATTTTTACATCCTCAAGAACCTCAAAGGCAGTCAGATGCGACGGTTGGGCCATTGAGAAGAAGACATACGGCTGGTTGTCAATGTATCGCACCAGTTTGCCATGGCCTTGCTTGGCTTGGACGCCCAGAAGCTGGCCCTTCTCATCCACGTTCAGGCGGACGGTGAAGGCCTGCTGGCTTAACTCATCCAAAAACCCGTTGCCATACAGCAGATAACCACCCTCTGGCGCGGGATCAATCAATTGAAGCCGCATGGCATGGCCGTGCAGGGTGTAGCTTGCCTGCTGCAGCAGATTGCCCGCTGCGTCAAAAATCAGCAAGCCGGCTTCATTGGGGACATCCTTGCGCTCAAGGACGGCGATGCCGCCCTTGGATGTCAACAGGGCGTCCCCGGCAGGCCCGCTGAAATTGCGGCACTTGTCCACGCGCGCGCTGGTTATGAACCGGCCTTCATGATCCACCCAGCTGATTACATAGTCCGCCTCGCTGTTAAACCCTTCATATTCACGGAAGCGGGAGCGGGTAAGCAGGAAGGCGCCCTCCTTCTTTGGCATGGACCACCAGGGCACTGCTTGGTCTGGATGCCCTGGAATCTCAAAGGGCTCCACGCCGCCATCAGGCAAAATCCGCATCAGGGCAAGTTCCTCCTGCTGGCGGGTACCCAAAAACAGGGGTCCTGCCTTCATCACCGGGCGCAGGTCAAGCTTTACGTCAAGCGCGGAAACCAGCACCCCGTTCCTGGAAACCGTCATCATGGTCAGCGATTCATTTTGCAACCAGGCCAGGAGTTCGACCTGCCCTGCGTCATTGATATACAGTTGGCTCCAGGGCATGGAAAACGCGGGCAGGTCGCAGGCCCAGATGGTTTCACCCGCCGCGTTGATGTAGCGCAATTGGTTTAACTCATTGCTTTTTTGTTCCGCTGTGGGCAGGGAACAGGTCACATAATACAGGCTGCCATCCGCCTGCGGTAAAATGATGGACGGGTTGTCCTCAAACACCAGGCTGGCCTTATGCAGGGGGGATTCCGCAAGCGCAAAGCTGCAGGCCAGCGCAAGGATAATTGTGATGAGGATGAAACCAACCAGTTTTCTGTTCATGCCGCCTCCTTCACACTGTGTTCGCTTATCAAACGAAGCACTGCCAGGCTTTCTTGCAAAATCAGCCATCCATCAGCTTGCACACATCCACCCACGTGCCTGTTGTGGCCTGTTCCAGCTGCGCAGGTGTGAGCTTGATGGCGCTGCGGTCATTGCCGGCAGAGGGGTAGATGGTGGTAAAACGCTTCAAAGAATCATCCAGATACACCCGCACCCCTGGCCCAAGCGCGAAGGGGCAGACGCCGCCCACCGCGTGACCGGTGCGCTCCTGTGCCTCCTCCGCGCGCAGCATTTTGGCCTTCACCCCAAATGCGGCCTTGAATTTGGGATTATCGATGCGCGTGTCGCCCGCGCAGACCACCAGGATGGTTGTGTTTTCCGTGCCATGAAAGGCCAGCGTCTTGGCAATTTGCGCCTCCGGTATGCCGGCTGCCGCAGCGGCCATGGATACGGTGGCGCTGGACACCTCAAACGCCATCACCAGGTGGTCCAAACCCAATGGCGCAAGGAACTCGCGAACCCGTTTTATGGACATGGAGGCCTCCTTGTGCTTGTAAATCAATGGTTAAATTGTAGGCAGGGACGGGCTTAAAGTCAAATGATGCGCGCTTGATGTGATATACTGAAACCTGCGGGTGCCCTGGCTGCGCCCGCATGAAAAGGAGAGCACGATTGGATGGTTTAATGCTGGGCTTTGCCGCCCGTGAAATTGATCTGGCGCTGGCTGGCGGCCGGGTGGACCGCATCACCCAGCCGGATGATGATTTGCTGATCATCCATGTCAGAAATCAGGGGCAAAGCTATCGCCTGCTCCTGTGCGCCACACCCGGCTATACGCGGCTGCACCTGACGCAAAAGGCGTACGAGAACCCGCCCCAGGCGCCCATGTTTTGTATGCTGGCGCGCAAGCATCTGGTGGGGGGGCGGCTGCTGTCGGTGGAGCAGCTGTACTCAGACCGTCTGCTGCTGCTGCGGTTTTCCAATCTGGATGAGCTGGGTGACCCGCGGGAGACGCTTCTTTATTTTGAGGCCATGGGCAAGCACAGCAACCTGACCCTGGTGCAGGACGACAAAATCCTGGACGCCATGCGCCATGTGACGCTGGAGATGAGCCGTGTGCGGCAGATGCTGCCCGGGCTGCCCTTTGTGATGCCGCCGCGGCAGGATAAACTGACGGCTCAGGAGGCCACGCCAGCGGCCATCCATGCCCGGATGCTTGTGGAGGAGGGGCCGCTGCACCGCTTTATCTTCCGCAATATCGCGGGATTAGGCGCTGACAGCGCGCAGGAATTGGCGCAGCGCATAACACAGCGCCCGGATAGCCTGCTGTCAGAGATTGACCGCGCGCAGACGAGCCAGGCTTTAGCCACCTTGATTTTACAGATTGATGAATATGCCAAGCCCACGCTGCTTTTTGATAAAGAGGGCACGCCACGCGAGGCGCTACCCTTTCCCTATGTGTCATATCCTTCGGAGTTTCAGCAGGCGGTCGACACGCATTCTGCCGCCATTGAAACCCTGTATTTTGAGCGCGATTTGCGCAATCGCTTCAACCAGCGTTCTGCCGGCCTCAGGCGCGCATTGACGCAGGCCAAAGAGCGCGCGGAGCGCAAGCTGGCGCTGCTGGAAGAGGATGTGCTGACGCCTGAGCAGGCGGAGGACTTGCGCATTTTTGGCGAGCTGATCACCGCGCACCTGCACGAGATTAAAAAAGGCGCGGCGGAAGTCACCCTGCCGGATTACTACACGGGCGGGGAGCGGACGATTACGCTGGATATGACCCTTAGCCCCGCGCAAAACGCGCAGCGTTATTTCAAACGCTACCGCAAGGCGCACACCGCGCGCAAGCTGGCGGCGGAGCAAAAGCAGACCGCCCTCAACCAGATCGCGGAGTTGGAGGACGCGCTGTATTTCCTGGAAGACGCGACCAGCAGCCAGGAGATCAGCGAGATTAAGGGGGCCTTGTCAGAAAGCGGGTTGATCAAGCGCGGCAGCGGCATAAAGCGCAGAAAAAAAGACAAGCCGATGAAGCCGCTGCAGTACACCTCACAGGATGGTTTTTTTATCCGGGTGGGCCGCAACAGCAGGCAGAACGAAGCCTTGCTCAAGGACGCGCGCGCCGAGGACCTGTGGCTGCACGCCAAGGACATCCCCGGCTCGCACGTGCTGATTACAGCAGGCGGGCAGAAGGTACCGGAGGGCACGCTCAAACTGGCTGCGCAGCTGGCAGCCTATCATTCCAAGGCCCGCGGCAGGCAGACGCAGGTGGACTATACCCTCAGGCGGTATGTCAAAAAAACGCCCGGCGCGGGGCCGGGCCAGGTGCATTACACGGGTGAGAAAAGCCTGGTCGTGTCCATGACACAAGAAGAATTCAACGCCTTAGGGCAGTCCGGATAATCATACCAGCGGCGGGGCGAGTGGGATAAACCCCTGTTTTTTGACCTGTTTTACCCCAGCGCCACATCCAAAATCATCATAATCACAAAGCCAAAGGCCACGCCAATCACGCCGATGTTGCTGTGGCCGCCTTCCTGCAGCTCGGGGATGAGCTCTTCCACGACCACATAAATCATGGCGCCGGCGGCGAAGGCCAGCAGGAAGGGCAGGATGGGCACCACCAAGGAGGTCAGCAGGATGGTGATGAAGGCCGCGATGGGCTCGACAATACCAGACAGGGTGCCCAGGCTGAAAGCCTTCCATTTGCTGGTTTTTTTGCTTTTCAGGGGCATGGAGGCAATGGCGCCTTCTGGAAAGTTCTGGATGGCAATACCAATGGACAGCGCCAAGGCGGCGGCTAAGGAGATGCCGCTGTTGCCGGTGAGAAACCCGGCGAAGACAACACCAACGGCCATCCCTTCGGGGATGTTGTGGATGGTGACAGCCAGCAGCAGCATGGTGTTTTTGCGCGCGCTGGAGGGCAGGCCCTCGGGCTCATCCGTTTCCGTGTGCAGGTGGGGGATGACGGAGTCCAGCAGCAGCAAAAAACCGATGCCGAATAGAAAGCCAAGGGAGGCTGACAGCCAGGGAATCTTGCCCATCTCGGTTGATTTTTCAATCGCGGGCAGGAGCAGCGACCAGATGGAGGCCGCAATCATCACGCCAGAGGCGAAGCCGGCTAAGACCTTGCGCAGATTGCTGCTCATCTCGTTTTTCATCAAGATGACCAGGCTGGCGCCCAGGGTGGTGCCGGCAAAGGGGATTAACACGCCAATGAGCGTTTGCAGTTCTTTACTCATGTTGGGGTCCTTTCAACGGCTGCGCCCATGCCGCAAAGGGCAAGGGGTGTGATTGTAAACTGGGGGTAGTCCTGAGCGATCAGGGGACGCAGGCGGGCTTTAAAGCTGATGTCCTGATACAGGCACATCAGCGCAGGTCCGGCGCCAGACAGCCAGCAGGCCGCGGCACCCATGTCCTCTGCCAGGGTTTTCAAGGCGGCGCCGCCGGGGATCAGGGCGAAGCGCGCGTCCTGATGCAGGCGGTCTTGACAGGCCAGGCGCAGATGCGTCGGCTCACCGTTTTCCAAGGCCTTCAGCAAAAACGCGGTATGCGAGAGATTATAGCAAGCGTCCTTCAGGCTGACAAGGGCGGGCAGGGCAGCACGCGCGGCGGCTGTTTTAAGTGAAAAGTCCGGGATGAGGGCCAGCACCTGCCAGGCGGGATGAAGAGGGGAAGGCAGCCTGTAGGGCCGGCCCCCTTCCATCATGGATACCTGCAAGCCGCCAAAGACGGCGGGGGCGGCGTTGTCCGGATGCCCCTCAAGGGCGCAGGCCAGCTCAAATACATCCTGGCTGCTCATACCAAGCTGGTACAGCTCATTCGCGCCTTGGATACCGCCTGCAACGCAGGCGGCACTGCTGCCCAGGCCGCGCGCCGGTGGGATGTCCGAGTCGATGTGCAAAAGCAGCCCCTGCGGCTGGACGCCATGCTGCTTCAAAGCGGCCAAAAACGCTTGATAGACCAGGTTATCCTGGTTGAGGAATTCGGGATCGCTGCCCGTGATGTGAAGCCCCTGCGCAGTTTTTTCAAAACTGAAGCGGGCATAGCAATTCAGCGCCATGCCCAGGCAGTCAAAGCCAAGGCCCAGGTTGGCGGTGGTGGCCGGGACACGGATGGTGATCATGGCGCAATCCTTTGCCTGATGTCCTTTAGGATGTCCGCTTTATCAACGACATCCTTGTGCCGCACCGGCCAGTCCAGCACCGCGCGCAGGGCAGCGGGTAAGGGCAGGGCAGCCAGTTTACTGATGGCCTGCCACATTGCTTCCAAACTGGCTGGCACCGGCTGGTGAAGGGCGGTTAGGATGGTCTCCGGAAACTTGAAGGGCGAGGCGGTTGCCAGCACAACGCAGGGGTTGTCCGAGGCTGGTAATACGCTTTGCGCCTGCCAGGCGGTGGCGGTGTGTGGGTCCATCAAATAGCCGTGCTCATGGAAGACCGAATGAATCGCTGCCTTTGTCTGCGCGTCATCAACCGACGCGCCAAGGAAGCTGTCCTGTATATGCCGCAGGGCTGTTTTATCCAGCTGATAACAGCCTCCCTCGCGCAGGGCTGCCATCAAGGCAGCAAGCTGCCCTGCATCCTCACCCAAGGCGTAGTACAGCAGACGCTCCAGATTGCTGGAGATGAGGATGTCCATGGAGGGGGACAGCGTTTGCAGCAGCTTGCGCCTGCTGTCGTACCGCCCGGTTTGCAAAAAGTCCGTCAGCACGCGGTTGGCATTGGATGCGCAGACCAGGCGGCCGATGGGGCAGCCCAGGCGCTTTGCCAGGTATCCTGCCAATATGTCTCCAAAGTTGCCGGTCGGCACAACAAAGTCCACCGACTGCCCGGGACGAAGCGCCTTGTTCTCCCTCAGATGCTGGCAGGCTTTGATGTAATACACCATTTGCGGAAGCAAGCGACCAATGTTGATGGAGTTGGCAGAGGAAAGGGAGATTCCTCCGCCTGCGCGCGCTGCTTCCTGCAAAAAGGCCGCCTTGACCGCGGATTGCGCGTCATCAAAATTGCCAAAAATGCCAACCGCGCTCAGGTTGCGCCCTGGCATGCGGGTCATCTGCGCCTGCTGCACCTGGCTGATGCCATAAGAGGGGTAGTAAACCAGAACGGAGAAGCCTTCCAAGTCCGCAAACCCGCTCATCGCCGCAGAGCCAGTGTCCCCGCTGGTGGCGGCCAGCACCAGATACGCTGTGTTGTTTGCCAGCCGCTGCCGCGCCTGCTGCATCAAGCGAGGGAGGGCCTGCAGCGCGATGTCCTTAAAGGCAGCGGTTGGGCCGTGGAACAATTCCAAAACATAGCTATCGCCCACCGCAACCAAGGGCGTGACCTCGGGCCTGTCAAAGGCGGCGTAGGCCTGCCGGAGCGCGTCTTTGATCCCTGCCTTCTCAAAATCCGGGGCAAAGGCGTGCAGCGTTTCACCCGCAAACTCCGCATAGGAAAGGCCAGCAAAGGTGGACAGATCAACTGCCGGGAAACGGGCAGGCACATACAGCCCGCCGTCAGGCGCAGCGCCATCCAGGATGGCCTGCATGGCAGATACCTGGTGCGTATGTGATCGCGTGCTATGGTAGTGCATGCTGTCTCCTCTGTAATACATATACCGCCAGTATATGGCGCAGGCGGGCTTTGGTCAATTGCGCGGTGCTTGTATCCTGCTTTGTGTGCGGGTATGATGATGCAAAAGGGGGATGTATGAACACAGCAGGTTTTAGGGGATTGTCCTTTTTTCGCCGGTTTGCGTCAGCCTTGCTGGCGCTTGCCCTGCTGGTGACGCTATTGCCGCCCGCGGCTGCCGCGGAGATTGCCGTTACGCCGGTTGAGGCCAGCGGCCCGCCGCCTTTTATAAACTGGCCGGCACAAGACAGCGAAGGGTATCTGGCCATGGAATGGCTGGAGGATGAGTTCGTCCATATAGATGAGGAAGCAGGGCGCTGGGTCTATCTTTCCCATGATCTGCGCATCTTGATTGAGCGCTTCCACGCGGTGCACCAAAAGCGCAAGCTGGTCTATTTTATCGCTGATATCCGCTTTCGGGGCGATCAGGCCTTCCGTGCCTTCCTGGCAGACCCCAAGAACCCCGCCCGGGTGCTGGAGCGCCCGGCGGTCATTGCACGCAAAAACAAGGTGGTCTACGCGCAGAACGGGGATTTGTTCTCCTACCGCTATTACAATAAAAAGAAGATGGGGTTAATCATCCGGGGCGGCAAGGTGATCAGCAAGGACACCTACACCCGCGCGTTGGCGGCCATCCCGCCCTTGGATGAGCTGGCGCTTTATCCAAACGGCCATGTGGAGATGTCCACGCCCGGCATCAACAGCCCGCAGGACTATCTTAACCGGGGTGCCACGGATGTGCTGGCCTTTGGGCCTATTTTGTTTCAACATGGCAGGAAGGACGACCGCCTGGACAAGTCCTTCACCCACCGGGAGCCGCGCAGCGCGCTGGGCGTGATAAAACCGGGTCATTTTGTGGGCATCATGGTGGAAGGGCGCAACGAACGCTCTGTGGGCGCCAATTTGCAGTTTGTGGCGGACCGGTTGATTGAACGCGGCTGCGTGGAGGCCTTTACCTTGGACGGCGGGCAGACCGCTGCCATGGTCTTCATGGGTCAGGAAATCATGGATCCAGGTATCTACAGCGGCTTCCAGCAGGCCAGGCGGCAGCAGGATATTATTGGGATTGGCATCTCGCCCAAGGTCACAAAATAAACAGGCAAGCGCCCAGGCCAATCCCCCAAGTGCTGAACCTTTGCTAATCTAAAGCATAATTTCCCCATCGCGTTGTTCTATCAATAATCAGCAAAAACCCCGGTTGCCCGGGGTTTCAGAGCGAAGACAAAGCGGTTTTAGCGATTAAGCTAAAACCGCTTTGTTGTTCGTCCAACTATGCTTATTCCAAGATTCAAGAAAATGAGATGCAAAAAACACCATGAAAATCAAAAGTTGAGCAATATTGCAGCCTGA
>JAAYFC010000123.1 GCA_012728435.1 Clostridiales bacterium
CGGCGTGTACGGTGATGCGGAAAGCCTTGCGTAGCAAGGGTTTCATTGCCGTTTGCCGCCCGGGAGCGCAGCGAGAGGCAAACGGCCTTATCGTTCCTAAACGGCAAAAAAGGGTCTGAAAGACCTTTTTTGACGAACTGAAAGCGCTCACAAGAGCGCTTAAAGAGTGTATGGTTATAGGCTACTTCACTTAATTACTATGGCCTGTCCATCAACCAGATAATGTCCCTCACAAATCATCCACCAGGGCGCTGGATTTGGCGTAGGCGGTGCTGCGGGCTTCGAAGAAGTCGGTTTTGATCATGTTGGCGTTGGAGTACTGGCTGACCCACTTCATGCTGTCGGGCTCCAGCTCGTGGCCTTCGTAGATGGGGTCCAGGTCCAGTCCGCGGCAGCGCAGGTTGCCCAGGTACTGGATATAGTCGGTGACCATCTGGCCTGTCAAGCCCTGGATGTCCTCGCCAATCACGTACTTGCCCCAGGCGATTTCCTGTTCGCAGCCTTCTTTGATCATCTCCCGGTACATGTCTTTCAGCTCCGGGGTGAACAGCTCGGGCTCTTCCTTTTGCAGTTCGTTGACGATGTTTTTAAACAGCCACAGGTGGGTGTTCTCATCCCGGTTGATGTAGCGGATTTCCTGCACCGAGCCGGGCATGCGGTTGTTGCGGCCCAGGTTGTAAAAGAACATAAAGCCGGAATAGAAGTACACGCCCTCCAGGATGTAGTTGGCGATGATGACCCGCATAAAGTTGATGAGGCTTTTTTCCTCTTGGAAGCGGTTGTACTGATCGCCAATGAAGGTGTTGCGCTTGAGCAGCATTTCATCATCCTTCCACTGGAAGAGTACGGCGTCCCGCTCCTGGGGTTCGCAGATGGAGTCCAGCATGTAGCTGTAGCTTTGGGAGTGGATGGCCTCCTGAAAGGTTTGGATGGCGATGCACAGGTTGACCTCGTTGGCGGTGATGTACTCGCCGATGTTGGGCAGGTTGGCCGTCTGGATGGAGTCGAGGAAGATTAAAAACGAGAGGATTTTATCATAGGCCCGGCGCTCGGCGGGGGGCAAAAGGGGATACTGCTTTTTATCCGGCGCCAGGTTGATTTCCTCCGGCACCCAGAAGTTGTTCATGGCCTGGCGGTACCAGCCGCTGACCCATTGGTACTTCATGTTGTTAAAGTCGTTGAGGTTGGTGGGGTTGCCGCCAATCATGCGGCGCAGGGCAATCTCGGTATCCCCCTGGGGGTTGAACAGGGGCTTTTTAACTAACTTGCTCATGATGCTCTCCTTTATTTTCCCGTCCGTTTGATCAGGTTGCGCAGCTTTCGCACTCCTCCACCTCCAGGGATTTGGAGCGGATGTAGTACAGCGTCTTCACGCCGCACTTGTTGGCCAACAGGTACAGGTTGAGGATTTCCCGGAAGGTGTAATCGTTGGTGATGTACAGGTTCATGCTCTGGGCCTGGTCGATATGCCGCTGGCGCACGCCCCCTGCCCGCACCGACCAGGTCTGGTTGATGAGGTGGGCATCCTTGTAGAACCACCAGGTGGCCATGCTTAAGTCCGGCGCAGCCCGGGGGATGAGGCCGTTTTTCTTTTCGTCGTAGTAAAAGCGGCTCATGATGGGGTCAATGCCCGCGGTGGTGCCGGCAATAATGCTGGTGGAGCTGGTGGGGGCAATGGCCAGCAGGTAGCCGTTGCGCAAACCGCCCTGGGCGACCTGCTCTTTAAGATTTAGCCAGCGCTCGCTGTTGTAGCCCCGCTGGGTAAAGTAGGCCCCCGTCTGCCAGTCGCTGCCTTCAAAGTAGGCGTAGCGGCCCTTTTCCAGGGCGTTCTGGTGGCTGGCTAAGATGGTGTAGTAGTTGATGTCCTCAAACACCCTGTCGGCAAGGGCCAGGTGCTCCTCCGACTCCCAGGGGGTTTTCTTCAGCGCCAGCAGATGGTGGTAGCCCGACACCCCCAGGCCGATGGGGCGGTACAATTCGTTGTTGATTTTTGCGTAGGGCACGGGGAAGAAGTTCAGGGCAATCACATTGTCCAGCGCCCGCACGGAGGAAGAGATAATCTCCTGCATCTCCTGCTGGTCGTCCACGTCTATCTTGCCCAGGTTCAGGCTCGCCAGGTTGCACACCACATAATCCCCCGGCTGGGTTACCTGCACCACCACGGTTTCGCCGTTCACCACTTCTACCCTTTGTTCTACCTGGCTGACGGCGCTCATGTTCTGGGC
>JAAYFC010000124.1 GCA_012728435.1 Clostridiales bacterium
CGCACCTGCTGCGCCTCTTTTTTGCTCTTATTTGGCGTCTGCTGAATGACGCAAGATGGACTGGGAAATTCATTCGGACAACACAAGTGGCTGCATAGAGGATCCCGGATAGAAAGAGTTGCCTTTTTCAGCAAGCCCTACCTACTACCTGAAGAATCTAAAGCTGAACGAAGGCCTGATTAGCATTGGCGAAGAGGCGTTCACGGGGCCCAGTATCCAGCAGATTGACTTGCCCGCCTCCCTGACACAGATTGAAGACAATGTGTTTTCCTTCATGGCGGAACTTAAAAGCATCCACCTGACAGACGGCAATCCCGCGTTTATGCTCAAGGACAATGCCTTGTTAAGCGCTGATGGCAAGCGCCTAATGGTGCTCCCCCTCTACGCAGGCAACACAAGCTTTGAGGTGCCCGCGGGTGTTGAACGCATTGATAATACGGCCTTCTACAAAAACCCAACGCTTCAAAGCGTCACCTTGCCAGAAGGTCTGACCACAATCGGCAACCATAGTTTTTCAGGTCTGGCAAACCTCAGCCAGGACATCATCTTGCCCTCCACCTTAAAGGAAATTGGGGATGCCGCTTTCTATCGCTACACGGGGACCAGCATCACCCTGCCTGAGGGGCTGCAAGTCATCGGGGATCACGCGTTTTCAGAATCCAAGTTGCACGAGATTTCCGTACCTGACACGGTGACCAGCCTGGGGGCTTTTGCCTTTTCTGAAAGTGCGGATTTACAGAAAGCCAAGCTGTCCGGCAATGTCGAATCATTGCGATGGGGTTTGTTTCAAGAGTGCGCAGCTTTAAAGGAGGTCATCGTCCCTGCCGGGGTGCAGTCGTTTAATTCCAATGTGTTTGGCGGCTGCAAGGATGTCGTCATCCACGTGCCGGACAGCTTGGTAACGATTGACCCCGAGGCTTTTGAGGACCTGTGGGCGGAAACACCTGCTGATCTCTCAACCTTCACATTAGCAGGCGCTGAAGACAGCCCCGCCAAAGACATAGCCCAGCAGTTTGGCCTTCAGTATGTAGTGGACACCTCCTTACGCTACGTGCCCAAGAAGGCTGACGGCATCTATACAAGCCAGGACGACATGTTTGAGTACCTGCTGGAAGGCGGCCAAATCACCATCCATAACATCAGCAATTTCAGCGGGAAGAAAAAGGTCGAGGTGCCTACAGAAATCGAAGGTTACCCAGTGGTGGCGCTGGGGATAGCACAAAGCGCGGATGACGATTGGGTCAAAAGCATCATGGCCAGCAACGACGAATGCAGGGAGTTGATCCTTCAAGAGGGCATAGAGCGCATCAATTATGCGGCGCTGGCCCATGCCCCTGTAGAAAAAATCACCCTGCCTGACAGCTTAAAGAGCATTTCCGGATTTGCCTTTCTGTATAGCAAGATAAAGTCCCTGGCCTTGCCTTCAGGGCTGGAAACGCTGGAGGCTGGCGCATTAAGCGGCATGTCCAAGCTGAGCAAGCTTACAATCAAGGGCTACGAAAAGGCCGCTGACATCCTGAAAAAGGATCCAACGGCGCTTGACAACCTGCGGTTTATTGCTTTGGACGGCTTATTGTACGAGTTTGACCGCGCAAACGGCGGCTCTGCGGTTGTTGCCTGTCTGCCCAGTAAAAGCGGTGTTGTCAAAGTGAGCCCGGGCACAACAAAGATTGCGCCCAGCGCCTTTGCCAGCTGCGAAAAAATAACGCAAGTGGTCTTGCCGGAGGAGGTCACAGAAATCGGTGAATCGGCCTTTGCCTGGTGCTTCAAGCTCAGCAAGATCAACCTGCCTGCTAACATCAAATCCCTCCCCGAGCGCGCCTTCCACATGACAGGCCTGACAGAAATCAAGCTGCCGGAAGGCTTGACCGATCTTGGAACAGATGCTTTTTATAACGCGTCCAAGCTCAAATCCATCCTGTTGCCCGCATCCCTTGTAAGCATTGGTGAAACGGCATTCAGGGGCAATGGGCTCACTGCCTTTGAACTAGCGGAAGGCAACCAGCACTTTAGCGTTGTGGATGGCGTCCTGTTCAGCCAGGATATGACCACCCTGGTGGAATACCCCGGCGGGAGCAAAGCCAAGGAGTACACGGTGCCGGATTCAGTTGTCACCCTGTCCCCCGGCGTTTTCTCCGAATGCAAAAACCTGAATAAAATCACCCTGCCAGAAGGCATCACCCGCATCCCATACCGTGCGTTTTCAGGAAACGGAAAAACCAAACTGACCATCGTTTTCCCCTCCACCCTGACGGAAATTGGGGACGCCGCTTTTAACGGCGTGAACTTTGGCAACGACCTGGTGCTGCCTGAAGGGATCATCTCGATTGGTGAAATGGCATTTGACCAGGCAATCTTCAAGACGCTTGTGCTGCCAGAAGGGCTGACCCATATCAGCAGGTGGTCCTTCCGCTGGAACCCCGCGCTCACCACCATCACCATCCCCTCTACCCTGACCTCCATCCCTGAGGGCGCCTTTGAAGGGAACAGAAAGCTGACGGAGATCATCGGCGTGGAACACCTTCAGCAGGTGGACGAAAACGCGTTCTCGGATTGCCCCAAGTTAAAGACAAGCCTTCCCGGGCGTTAATAGCTTTCAGCGGCAAACACAAACATCCAGGAACCTCAAAAACAAACACGGCCGTGCGGAATGCTGGCCGTGTCTGTTTTTTCATAACGCGTGTGTTGCCGGTGTGTGGGGTCATCAGTCCAAACACCAAGATTATATGAGAGTATGACGATCCTGATAAATGCATCTTGCTGAAGGGAACTCCGTTTAGGATGCTACACAAACTCCCAAGCAGCACCTTTGATTTGGTCGCAAAACCTGATGATTATGCCGTGCTGCGTCAATCAAGCGACAGATCTGGCCCTTCTGTTTGAGGACCGGACGAAGCCGGGTGTGATATATGTGAAGCCCCACTACTGGCATTGCTATGCCAAAAAGGAGAAACATGATGAGAAAATATCTGTCCGAATTCATCGGCACCCTGGTGCTGGTGCTCTTTGCCTGCGGCACCGCCGCCATCTCTGGCGCGAAGATGGTGGCCGGCGCGGTTACTCCGGCCTATTTGCTGACCGCGCTGTCCTTTGGCCTGGTCATCGTCGCGATGGCCTACTCCATCGGCCACATCTCCGGGTGCCACATCAACCCAGCAGTGTCCACCGGCATGCTGCTGTCCGGGCGCATCAGCGGCAAGGACTTCCTGGGCTATGTCATCGCCCAGTTCTTGGGCGCGATTGCAGGCGCAGCCATCCTCTACGCCTTAGTCGGCGGGGAATTGGGCTTGGGTCAAAACGGCCTGTATCGGGGCGATGTCATCAAATCCCTGATTGTGGAAGTCATCTTAACCTTCGTGTTTGTGCTGACCATCCTGGGCGTCACCTCCCGTGAGGTCTCCGCGAAAAAAGCGGGGATGGTGATTGGCCTCACCCTTGTTTTGGTGCACATCCTGGGCATCTATTTCACAGGCACCTCCGTCAACCCCGCGCGCAGCTTCGGCCCCGCGCTCATCCTCTCCCTGATTGGGCAGCCAGACGCGCTCAATGTGGTTTGGGTGTTTGTCCTGGCCCCCTTAGCGGGAGGCGCCCTGGCCTCCTTGGTCTGGCAGATGCTGGACACGCAGGAGCATGCGCTGAGCGCCTGAGCCAACAAGGGGTATTTTGCAAAAAGACGGCCACGCCGTCTCAGAGCGAAGACAAAGCGGTTTTAGCGATTAAGCTAAAACCGCTTTGTTGTTCGTCCAACTATGCTTATTCCAAGATTCAAGAAAATGAGATGCAAAAAACACCATGAAAATCAAAAGTTGAGCAATATTGCAGCCTGA
>JAAYFC010000125.1 GCA_012728435.1 Clostridiales bacterium
ATAGAAGCTCGATCTCCCGCAGCTTCACAATGATTTGTTCTACCCCATATGCTTTCCTTGCCATGTTTTCAGTTCCTCCTGTTTTGTTGATTATATCTCAACTAACTCTGGGACTGGCACAAGGATCGGGGGGCAGGTCAGAAGCGGCCTGTACAAATTTGTCTACTCATTGTTGCCGCTGTTGCCAATCATTCTGCTGATAGTCATCTACCTGATCTCCACCTTGGGCGGACCCAAGATTGACCTTAGTGTGGAGGTGGCGGTCCTGATCTGCTTTGTCATCGCCCTGATGTGTGAGCTGATTTTCAAGCGCAAGCCGGCAGAGATGATGGTGGGCGCGGGCAACTTCTTCAAGGGCATGAGCGGGGCGTTTGACATCGTCGTGCTGTTGGTGGCGGCCACCGTGTTTGTCGCCGGGCTCAAGGGCATTGGCCTGATCACCCAGCTGCAAACCGTTATGGAAACCAGCACCACCACCGGCTTTGTCCTCCCCTTGATTCTGGTTTTGGTGACGGCGCTGATTGTCATCCTCAGCGGCAGCGGCACCGCGCTGTTCTATTCCATGGTGCCCCTCATGTATCCCCTTGCCATGGCGGCTGGTATCAGCGCGCTGGCGATTTCCGTACCGATGGGGCTTGCGGGCAACCTGCTGCGCGCTGTCTCACCAGTCTCAGCGGTCATCATGATTGTAGCCGGCTCAACCAAACGCAGCCCCATGAGCATCGTCAAACGCACAGCGGTCCCGATGATTCTTGGCACCGTGTTCATGTTTGTACTGTCCATGATCCTGTTCCTGTAATCAACATGAAACGGGTAAGCTTTACCCGTTTCTCTTTTACTGTTTAGAAAGGAGGCTGCTGTGAAGATTCTGTCCTTTGGATCCTGCAACATTGATTATGTGTACAGCATGCCGCACATCATCAAGCCGGGCGAGACCCTGTCCTCCCTGTCCATGGCGCAGTACCCGGGCGGCAAGGGCTTTAATCAGGCAATCGCCTTAGGGCGCGCGGGCGCAAAGGCAGCCATGGCTGGCAACATTGGCGCGGAAGGCCGCTTCATGCTGGATTTGCTGCGTGAGGCGAAGGTGGACCCGTCTTTGGTTCGTGTCACAGCGCATCCGACAGGATCTGCCATTATCCAAGTGGATTCAAAGGGGCAAAACTGCATCATTGTGTTTGGCGGCGCCAACCGGACGCTGAGTGCACAACAGATTGACGAGGTGATGAGCACCCTTTCCCCTGGTGACATGGTGCTGCTGCAAAACGAGGTGAACATGCTGGGGGAGATTGTTCAATCAGCGAAATCCCGCGGCCTCCAGATTGCCCTTAACCCATCCCCCATTGACGACGCGCTGAAGGACATAGACCTGAAGATGGTGGATGTGCTGTTAATCAACGAGGTGGAGGGCAATGCCTTAAGCGGAAAAGAAGACGCGGAGGACATCATCAAGGTGCTGCAAACAAGGTACCAGATCCCCTGCATTGTGTTGACTTTGGGCGGGGATGGCGCTGTTTGCGCGACGAAACAAGGCTTGATCAAACAGGCCATCTTCCCGGTGGAGGCGGTTGATACAACTGCCGCGGGCGATACCTTCACCGGGTATTTCCTGAAATCCTTCACCCAGACCCCGGATGACCCGCAAACCGCCGTCCTTCGGGCCGCCGCGGCCTCCGCCCTTGCTGTCAGCAAAAAAGGAGCTGCTGTGTCAATCCCCTGGTCAGACGAGGTCGATGCTTTTTTGGAAAGCCACAAGGAATAGACTGGGTTTAACAGAACAGAAGTTTACAAAAACCGGCACGCAGTTACAGCGTGCCGGTTCATATTTGCCGTTAAATATGTGACCTTACCGCTTGATGATGAATGTCAGCCTCCGCTGTCCGCCCCGAGCCGGGATATGGATGAAGCCATCCGCGTCAGCTTGAAGGGCTTGGTCGCAGGGCAGTCCATCCAGCGTGCAATCACGTATTGCAAACGGCGTCCAAAACAGGCTGGTCATGTCGTCCTCTGGCTGCCTGGGCTCCTGCCAGGAGGCTGTGAAACTGCCGCTGGCCTGGTCAAAGGTGACGCTTTGCAAGGTGCCGGCCACTGCGCTGGCCTTTGGGCGCGCCAGCAGACGCGCTGCGGGCAGGTCAAAAAAGCGGGGTTCATAGCACCAATAGGTGCTGGGCCAGAGGTAGTCCTCAAACTGGCGCATCAGGCTGTCGCCGTGGCGCAGCGCGTTGGCGGAATCCGAGAAGGCGCCCCATTCGCCCACGATGACTGGCAACTTGAGCGCTTGCTGCGTTTGCCGGTGCCGTTTGAAGATGGTGCGCGCGCGGCTGTCGCTGGCCAGCTCAATGGCCGCTGTATCCACCACCAGGTCATAGCCGTGCGGGGTGAAGATCTGGCGGGGATCTGGCTGCCCATTCACGGTGATGGGCGTGATGGAAGGCGGGATACCCAGGTTGGACAGGTAGTTGTGGGCGCGCAGCAGGAAGCTGTCCTGGTCCACCGCCCGAATGGCCGCGGCGACCTTGTTGTAAAAGGGGCCTAGCACATCGCGCTCAAAGGCCTGCACCCGCGGGGCACAGGCGGTGCCCAGCTGCCAGAAGCGCGCCTCATCCTCCAGGAAGGACAGCGCCATGAGCTTTTGCTCCGGCTCCATAAACACGCGAGTCAGGGCGTCCTCGTCCATGGTTTGAAGGCCCAGGGCCTGCGCCTCCTGCGCGCTTAACAGGCTGGCGAAGGCGCCCAGCAAATCCGTGAACATCCCCACAATGGGCGTGCCCGGTGCGGGCTCGTTTAGAATGTCGAAGGCCAACAGCGCGGGGTGGCCGGAAAAACGCCTGGCAATCTCCTGCCAGAGGGCGGCGAAGTGATCCTGCAAGCCCAACCCGGTGGCGGGCACCCGCGCGTTGTCCCAAAAGGCGTCCCAGCTTTGCTGCACCGCGGGCGAGAACAAGTAGGCGTCACTCCACAGATCTGTTGCCAAAAAGGGCTGGTCCGTCATCACCGCCCAATCCGGCGCGCCGTCTGAGAACCGCTGGGTGTACAGGTCCTGGTGCATGTCCAGGATGACGCTGATGCCGGCATTGGCCGCCTTGTCCAATTGGCGGGCGATGAAGGCGAAAGCACCCTCATCATACAGCCCGGGCTTGGGCTCCAGCGCAGCCCACAGGATGCCCTGGCGGACAAGGTCCACGCCCAGGCGCTTTAAGCGCAGCATCAAATCATCCGGCCAGTCCGGCGGGTAAAAATCATAGCCGCCCTCTTTGGTTTTACGGCCTTTGTAGACCAGGTTGATGCCGCGGGGCAGCCAGTGCCGGCCCTGATCATCACGCAGCAGCATGCCATCCGGGCGGACCTGCTTTGCGCCAAGGGGCTTGATGTTACGATCCATACGCATGTGCATCTCCTTTCATAAAGGTGCAGGACGAATCCGTATGGTCATTTTACCCGCAAAGCGGGCGCGGACACCCGCCATGACGGGCGACTTCGGTCACCCAAAATGTTTCACGTGAAACATTTTATCTTTTCATTTTTTGCCGCACCCAGGGCAGCTTGGTAATCAACACAAATATAATCAGCGCCATAAGCGCCAGCGTGATGGGGCGGCCGAACATCGCCAGCAGGAAGTTGTCCTCCGGCCGCGCCAGGGAGACCGCGCGGCGGAAGTGGTCGTCCATCATGCCCCCCAGCACGATGGCCAGCGTCATGGGCGCGACTGGATAGTCACGGCGGCGCATGATGAAACCCAAGACACCAAAAACCAGCATGATGCCCACGTCAAACAGCCTGTTGTTGCCAGCGAATGCGCCAACCACACACAGCGCGGCCACCAGGGGCATCAACACCCGGCGCGGCAGGGTGATGAGCCTTGCGATGCGCGGCGCGATCAACAGCCCCAACAGCAGCAGGAACACGCAGGATAAGAGGCCTGCTGCGATGATGCTGTGAAACAGCTGCGGCGACTGGCGGAGGAACATCGGCCCTGGGCGCAGCCCATGCACATAAAAAACAGACAGCATGATGGCGGTCACAGCGTCACCGGGGATGGCCAGGGTGAGCATGGGGATGAGCGCGCCGCCAATGCAGGCGTTGTTGGCGGATTCGCTGGCGACGATGCCTTCCGCCGCGCCTTCGCCAAAGGGCGCGGACGGGTTTTTGATGAGTTTCTTTGCAGAACCGTAGGCTAAAAAGGAGGCGACAGGGGCACCAGCGCCCGGCAGCGCGCCCACCAGAAGGCCGATGGCAGAGAAATACAGGGAAACCAGCCAGTGCTTAAGCAGGTCACGGGTCTTCACCAGGGACTTGGTCATCCTGGCTATCTCCCCCTCGCCCTCCTGCCCGCCCAGCACAAAAAGCACCTCTGAAAAGCCAAACAAGCCAATTAGAACCGGCACGATGCCGATGCCCGCGGCAAGCTCCTTTATACCGAAGGTAAGCCGCGGGGTGCCCAGCACGCTGTCCAGGCCCACCATGCTGACCACCAGCCCCAGACAGGCGCTGATTAGCCCGCGCTTAAAGGAATGGGCTGTCAGCGCCCCGACCATGGTCAGGCCAAACAGCGCCAGCAGGAAGTAATCCATTGGCTGAAAACGCAGCGCGAAGGAGGAGATAGGGCGCGCTAACACCCAGAGCATCAGGATGCCAAACAGGCTGCCGATGAGGGAATACCAGGTGGCGTAGCGGAGCGCATCCCGTGCCCGGCCCTGTCTGGCCAAGGGATAGCCGTCCAGCGTGGTTACAACGGAGGAGGGCGCCCCGGGGATGTTTAACAAAATGGCGGACAGGGCACCGGAAAACACGCCGACCACATATACACCCATCACCATCGCAAGGGCATCCTGCGCAGCCCAGGTATAGGTGACGCTGACCAGCAGCGCGGTGGCCATGGAGACGGATAAGCCGGGAATTGCGCCGACCATAAGCCCCGCGACCGCGCCGGAAAACACCATCAGCACAAAGCGCGCGTTGAGGAAGTAGGCAAAGACATCCAGGATGGCATCTATCAAAGCGGCCTCCTAAAAAAAGAGCAGATCCAGCGCCTGACGCAAAAAATCCATTGGCGAGGTGGGCAGCAGGACATGCAGCAGTCTGGCAAACAAAAAGTATAAAGCACTGGAGAACAGCATAGGCAAAAGGAGGAGCACCAGCGCCCGCCGCTCACCCAAAAAAAGCAGCATCGCCAACAAAAAACAGGCTGTTGCCAGCACAAAGCCCGCCACCTGCATCAAAAAGAAATACGCCAGCGCGCAGATAAGGGTGATCAGCACCAAGGGCCAGCGCAGGGGCGGCTTCATCCGGGCTTCGGACGGCTGGAACCCCTCCAGTATGAAAAACACGCTTAAGATAAGCAAACACAGCGATACCAGGAGCGGGAACAGATAGGGTGACAGCGCCCAGTCCACGCCTTTGAGGCTGGCGTGCTGGTGAAGCGCGTGCCAGATTAACAGCACCGCGGCAAGCAAAAACAGGCAGCCTTCTATAAAGGAGGCCTTGTTGATGAGTCTGCCCTGCTTTGTTTTGCCCATGCCGGCTTATTCGCCTGGTTCCAGGCGCGGGATATCAAAGGCTGCCGGGCTATGGGGCGCTGCGCCCGCGTCATAGAGGAGCCAGGAAACCAGGGATTCCCAATCCGCGTAGAAGCGCTGCATCTCCTCCTCCGTCTGGTATTGTAAAAACAGCTGGTCCAGCGCATTGTCCTGGCAGTAGGCCAGCCACTCCGGCTCCAAAAGCGCCTTTTGTATGGCCTCGCGCAGCGCGAGGAAGGCCTCCTCCGGCACCGCCTTGTTGACCACCAGGGACAGCGGGGTGTAGGGAAAGCCCATCAATGCGGTTGAATTCTCGATCACCTCGGCCAGCGCGGGCACCTCCGGGAAGGCGTCCAGGCGCTCCGCGGCGGATATGGCCAGCAGGCGCAGGTCACCGGAATCAAGATAGCTTCTGATGGTGGAGAAATTGGCGTTGGTGAAGTCCACCTGCTTGCCCAATACAGCCAGCAGCGCGTCCGCGCCGCCAGGATAGGCAATCAGCGCCATCTTAAGGCCAAAGCGGTTGTAAATCAGGCTTTGTACATGGCCAGAGCCGCCGGGGCCGGTGTAGCTCATCTTGACTTTTAAGGGGCGCGCCTTGATGTCCTCCAGCAGCTGCTCAATGCTTTGGTAGGCTGAATCACCGGCCACCACGATCACTTTGGGGTCGTTCACCAGGGGCGTGATGGCGCGAAAATCCGCGTAGCTCATTTCGCTGATGCCCATCACGCGCTGTGTGCCCAGGGAATCAGCCGACAGCAGCAGGGTGTAGCCATCCGCCGGCGCGTTTAGCGCAGACCTGGTGCCGATGGACCCGGAGGCGCCGCCCTGGTTGATGACGGTGATGGGCATCCCCAGGTGCTTTTTGAGCTGGATGGCCAGCTGCCGCGCGGTTAAATCCGCGGTGCCGCCGGCCCCGTAGGGCACAATCAGGGTGATGGGCTTTTGCGGGTAGGCAGCGGAGGCGGTGACGGCAAAAAGGGTCATCACCAGCAGGAGAATCAGGGCGATTTTGCCCCGGAGGGATGTTTTCATGGCGCGTCCTTTCCTTTTGGCAAGGCCTTGGAGGGTGAAGGCTGTTTGGGATAAACCTATCATACAAAACGCAAGGGAGAACATCAACAGGCAGAAACTTGACACCCGCATACCCGAGTGGTATGAATGACAGGGACAAGAAATGGGTACCTTCATACATCCTTTATCCAAGGGACCACCCTAAAACAGAAAGGGACGGCATGCAGACAGGGAACAACCGGCGGCGAAGCCGGCGCAGCAGAAAATCCAGACTAAGCCTCAGGCAGGCCCGTCGGGGCGGCGCCCGGCAGGTTCATCTGGCGCGGGTGCTGAGTTTTGCAGGCGCAGCCCTGGCGCTTTTAGCTGTGGTGCTGTTGATTTCTTACCTGGTGCAGGGGCACAATACCCGGCAGGAGCAGGCCAGGCAGCGGGAGCTGTACCGCGCAAATTAGGCTGCGCAGGCCGTTTTACCAACAGAGGACACGCAGGCACCATCGTCTCAGGCGCAGACAACAGCGCCTGTGCTGACAGAAAACCAGGACGAAGGCCAGACAGTTGCGGACAGGGAACAAGAAGCGCCCCAGGAAACGGCGGCCTCAGCGGCAGACCGCCAGGTGGTGGACGACCGGTTTTTGCCCCTGATGCGCAGAAACAACGACACCGTGGGCTGGTTGTCCTATTCCATGTTTCCGGAAATGGATTTTGCCGTGGTTCAGCGGGACAATGATTACTATATGTACCGGGCCTTCACCGGGGAGAAAAACGTGGCGGGCACGGTGTTTTTGGACCAGAGCAACAGCATCAGGCCCCGGGACCGCAACCTGATCCTGCACGGCCACAACATGAAAAACGGCACCATGTTTGGCAAGCTGCAAAAATTGATGGACCCGGCCTTCTTAAGGACCCAGCCCGTGTTTACCTTTGACACCCTCTACCAGGATGCCAGCTATGTGCCCTATGCCCTGACCGTCTTTTCTGTCAACCCGTCCAGCCCCCAGTATTTTAACATCATCAAGCCCAATTTTGAGGACGCGGGCGCGATGGGTGACTACGTGAACTGGCTGCGCTACCACTCCGTTTTGACCTTTCCCACCCAGCTGCACACCGAGGACCGCCTTTTGACCCTGGTCACCTGCCATGGCAGCGATGACGATGAGCGCCTGGTCTTGGCCTTGCGGGCTGTGCGCCCCGGGGAGGATGCCCAGGCCCTGATGCAGGAATATGCGAAGAGGATTGAGAGGCCCTAGCCCGGGCTGCCGCTGGCGTTATGCCTGGTTGAATGAATCAATCACAATGGAATAGCTGCTATCAAATGACGCATTCATTCTGAAGGCTCATCTGTTGCCCCCTGTGTGCCGCGGCGGCGCCCCTCGGAATAGGCGCTGAGCGCGGCCTCCTTCTTTTGGTCAATGGGGAAGAAGATAAGCGGGATGAGCCCCGCAAGTAAAAAAACGATGGGCACAAGGGCGGTGCCGATGCGGATGCCCATCATGGCCGCAGCTGACTGCGCCGGCGCCTTGGCGTCATAGCCAAAGAAGGCCAGGATGGCCATGTAAATCATCAGCTGGGTGCTGACCGCGGGCGCCGCGATGAGGGTTAGAAGGGAGGTGATCAGCCCGGTTTTGCGGGTGCCGGTTTCGCGCTCGTTTTCATCAATGAGGGCGGCGGACAGCGGCGCGCCCGCCGTTGACATCATGTATTTGCCCATCATGATGGGGATATAGCAGAGGAGCACCGCCAGCCAGCTGTGTGTGAAAAACAGCGCCAGATGCCCCAGCGCGTAGGGGATGCTGCCCACAAAGATGGTGTGCTTGCTGCCCTTCGCTTTGATATATTTGCCAATCAGCGGCAGGAAAAGGAAGACCACCAGCATGGGGACGGTGTCCGCCAGGGTGGCCTCCAAGCCGCCGGTTTTGATCACGTGATCCATCAGGTACAAAAAGGCGGTGAAATAGACGGCATTGGGCGCCAGCGCCAGCAGGTTGTAGAGGGCCCAGGAGCGGAAGGACTTCATCCCAAAGAGCGCTTTCACGTCCTGACGCAGGCTTTTCATATCCAGCCCGCCCTCCTGGTTGCCCGCGGCATAATAGGAGGGCTTGTCGCGCAGCTTCAACAGCGCCACCGCGTAAATCGCGGCGTTGAAGGCCACCACGCCCAGCAGGATGAGGCTGACCTGGGTGAGGTTCTGCCCCTTGTTGCCCACCAGCAGGAAGGTGGGGACCAGGGTGGCGAAAAAGCTGACCACATTGGCCACATAGCTTTGGTAGATGTTGACATCCACCCGCTCCTCCTTGGTGGGCGCGGCCAAGAGGATGAAGCTTTGCGTGGCGATCAGGTAGGTGGTGGAGAAGGTGTCAAAGATAAACAGCTCAATGAGGAGCGCTGCGAAAATCAAGCCCTGCGGCCAGGTGGGCTGGGAGAACAGCATCGCCACTAAGCACAGCAGCATGAAGGGCACGCTTACACGCATTAAATACAGGAACTTGCCACGCTTCTCATCATAGGGCCGTTTGTCTATCCATACGCCAATCAAGGGGTCGTTTAAGAAATTCCAGATGTTGTAAATCAAGTAGACCAAGCCCACATAAAGGGGGTCCAGCCCAATCAAATCCGTATACAGCTTGATGTACACATTGTGGATTAAAACGCCCGAGAGCGAAGCCGCGGGCACGGGCAGCGCCAGCAGAAACTTCTGCATCCCGCGCAGGCGGGCGGCTTGCGGGGCTGGAGGGGGGGAGAAATCCTGTGACATCTGACGATCCTCCTTTTGGCGAATCAGGTATAACAATGCGGCGGGTCGCTCGTTTCATGGAGTATACCCAGCCGCTGAGTGAAACCAGACTTGCTGAGGAAGGCCCTGTCAAGTTGATTCTATGCGTTTTTGCCGTGCTCCTTTCATCCGGCATAGGCCAGGGTGAGGCCGCCAGCCTGTTATCAAGCGTTTACTGCTTGGTGTGGCCTTTGTGGATTTTCCCTACTGCGCATGCTCCCTGATTTCCGGGAGGGTATTGCGCTGGCAGAACATGCACAGAATAAGGTGAGCGCCACTGCAAGGGGAACATAGATGGTTATTTTTCATACTATCTCCCTTCCTGCTGAATGAGCCGCAAACGGTTTTGGATTTCCGTGATGTATTGGTCCAGGCTGATGCTGCCGTCCACGTACTGGGGCAGGATGTCAAAGGCAGCCTGGGCGCCCTGGGCGTTGTTGTCGTAGACCTTTACAAAGGCATGCTCCGCCAGCTTCCGGTAGGCTGCAATCTGCCCGGGGCTGATCTGCCAGCGCTGGGACTCCTTCATTTCTTCATAGTAGCCCTCCGCCCGCTTGAGCCAGGCGGCCAAGGCTGCTTTTTCCAGTTCCTTCGCCTGGTCCATCTCCGTTCTTTTCCGGGCCAGCAGGTCCCGGTAGTCTTTCAGGGTCTGCTCATAGTAAGGGTTTTCCAGGGGGGCTGTTGTCTTTTTCCCGCATCATGATCCGGGCATCGGGCTGCAGGGTATGGGACAAAACCTCCAAAAACTGGATGGCTTTGTCAATGTTTTTGCTTTTGGCGTTCACAAAAACGCAGCTGACGGTGAGGGGCAGGGCACCTTGTTGCCCCTCCTCCCCTGATAGCAGGAAGGGGAAGTAATCATAGCTGTCCCGGCCGTCCCCGTCCATGAGGCGCAGGTAGATCATCCACTCGTTGTCAAACAGCACCGGGGCTAAATACTCCTCCCCCTCCTCCTTAAGGCGGTCCATGTCCTCCCGCTTTGATTCGAAGCGGAACCAGGCCCGGGCACGGAGGGAATGGCAGGTGTTGATGGCAATCCGGGTAAGCCAGGTGTACTCGCTGCTGTCGTGGCGGAAGCGCGGATAGGCGCGGAAGGCCTTGAAGAAGGTTTCGGACACCGCATCCTCGGCTAAGGCATGATCGGACAGCATCATGAAACACAGGCGCATCAGGCCATCGCCATGGCGCTCCATGAGGCGTTCCATGGTCTCCTCCAGGCTTTCTGCCAGGCTGGCCACCGGGGTATCCCCGAAGGCCTCGGCCAAGGTTTCCAAATCCTGTCCCTCCTGATGGGTTCCTGTGTGCTCTTGGTCTGACAAGCGCTGCCCTCCACCTATCCTCTTAGACCGGGGGGAAGAGGATAATCTTTCATACCGGCGACATCTTTTTCGCCTGCGCAGGCGAAACGCCCTGCATCATCTATTAGACCATAAACAGCCGGGAAAGGGTGCATCAACTTGTAAAAAACCTTGGATGCAGTCATTTTTTCACCTCAGAGTGTTTGACACATCCTTGACGAAAGATCGTTCATTTGAGGCAAGGAACGCCGTGTCCTTGATGGCAAAATGCTTTGACAGCCAGCAATCCCTCACATCGTTTGTGCGGCGGTTGCATAAAAGCCCCCGTTCACTCAGTTAGACTGCGCGGGGGCGCGTTTTGTTTCAATGGATTAAAATTTCTGTTTTGTTACCGGGATATGGTATGATAACCAAGGATTAAAAGGAGAGTGCCCCGCATGATTATCAATAGCTTTGACCCGCATACCCCTGCAGTCTTTGGCCCGGAAGCCGTCTACCAGGCGCCTGGGCGCCCGCTGTGTGAGGTGATGATGCTGACCTTCTCAAGCGAGGTCATCGCCCACGCGCTGGCGCGATACCCGCATCAGCAGCTTGCCGTTTTGCCCGGCTTGAATGGCGACAAGCCCATATACCAGTTTAAGGACGACCCGCGGATCGCCTTTATGATGCTGCCCATCACCGCGGCGCATGCCGGCATGACGGTGGAGGAGGCGGCCCAGATCACAGGCTGCAGACGCTTTGTGCTGTTTGGCAGCTGCGGCGCGCTGGACGCGGCCTTAACGGAAGGCCGGCTGATTGTGCCCACGGAAAGCTACAGGGATGAGGGCTACAGCTACCACTACGCGCAGGCAGCTGACTACATCACGGTGAACAAGGCCAGCTTTGTGGCGGGGGTGTTACAGGACCTGGGCATCCCCCATGTGACGGGCCGCGCCTGGACCACGGATGCCATCTTCCGCGAGACGCGCGCCAATGTAGCCAAAAGGCGGGCGGAAGGCTGCCTGGCGGTGGACATGGAGTGCGCCGGCCTTCAGGCCATGTGCGACTACCGCGGCTATCAGTACTACACCTTTTTTTACACAGGCGATCTCTTAGACGCGCCGGAGTGGGAGCAGCGCATCCTGGGCAAAGCCCTGGAGCTTGACCACCAGCTGCGTAATTTCCAGGTAGCGCTTGAGGTCGCCAGGCGCGTGATGGACCAAACATAAAGGAGAAAAGACATGGATACCAAGCGGACAGGGCGTGTGACCATTCCTACAGATGTGGACGTAGTGCCGGAGACCATCGCGCTGATGCGCAGCTGGGGCGCGGACGCGGTGCGCGACTGCGACGGGACGGACTTCCCGGAGGCCTTGAAGAAGACCAATGCCAAGGTCTACTCCACCTACTACACCACGCGCAAGGACAATGCCTGGGCGCGGGAGAACCCGGAGGAGGTGCAGCAGTGCTACATCATGACCGGGTTTTACTTAGCGGGGGAGGGGCCGCTTTTGATCCCCCTGATGCAAGGCATCAGCCCGGAATTGATCGTGCCCAACACCCGGGATGACATCTATCGGTGGTGGGAGGTCATCGACCGCAGCACCGGGGCGGTGGTGCCCACAACAGATTGGCGCTATGAGGCGGGGCAGGTCATCATCGACAAGCCCATCCCCTACCACGAGTACACCGTCAGCTTCCTGGCCTACTTAATCTGGGACCCGGTGCATATGTACAACGCCATTATCAACAACTGGGAGGACGAGGAGCACCAGATTACCTTTGATGTGCGCCAGCCCAAGACGCGGGCCTTCTCCATGAAGCGGCTGGACAAATTCCTGACTGACAACCCGCACGTTAAGGTGGTGCGCTTCACCACCTTCTTTCATCAGTTCACCCTGGTGTTTGATGAGTTAAAGCGCGAGAAATACGTGGATTGGTACGGCTATTCGGCCTCCGTCTCGCCCTATATCCTGGAGCAGTTTGAGCGCGAGGCGGGCTACCCCTTCCGCGCGGAATACATCATCGACCAGGGCTATTACAACAACCAGTACCGCCTGCCCAGCAAGGAATTTTCCGACTTCCAGGCCTTCCAGCGCAGGGAGGTGGCCAAATTGGCCCGCGAGATGGTGGACATCACCCACCGCCACGGCCGGGAGGCCATGATGTTCTTGGGCGACCACTGGATTGGGACTGAGCCCTTTATGCCCGAGTTTGAGCAAATTGGCCTGGACGCGGTGGTGGGCAGCGTGGGCAACGGCAGCACCCTGCGCTTAATCAGCGATATCCCGCACGTGAAATACACCGAGGGGCGCTTTTTGCCCTATTTCTTCCCGGACACCTTTTATGAAGGCGGCGACCCGGTGCGCGATGCCAAGGAAAACTGGGTCACGGCGCGGCGCGCCATCCTGCGCAAGCCCGTGGACCGCATCGGCTATGGCGGCTACCTGAAGTTAACCCTGCAGTTCCCGGATTTTCTGGAGTATGTAAAGAGCGTTTGCGACGAGTTCCGCTTGCTGTATGACAACGTGCAGGGCACCACGCCTCACTGCTTCTTAAAGGTGGCAGTATTAAACGCCTGGGGCAAGATGCGCGCCTGGGGCTGTCACATGGTGCACCACGCCCTGTATCAAAAGGAAAACTACAGCTACGCCGGCGTCATCGAAGCCCTCTCCGGCGCGCCCTTTGACGTGTCCTTTATCAGCTTTGAGGACATCAAAAACAACCCGGCTGTGCTAGATGAGCTGGACGTCATCATCAACATGGGCGACGGCGACACCGCGCACACCGGCGGCATCCTGTGGGAGGACGCGGACCTGGCTGCCCGCATCCGCCAATACATCGCACAAGGCGGCGGCTTCATCGGCGTGGGCGAACCCTCCGGCCACCAGTACCAGGGGCGTTACCTGCAGCTGGCGGGCCTGATGGGGGTGGAGAAGGAGACGGGCTTTACCCTCAACTACGATAAATACAACTGGGACACGCATCCGGATCATTTTATCCTGTCCGATGCAAAGGCCCCCCTCAACTTCGGCGAGCGCAGGCCGGGCATCTATGCCCTAGAGGGAGCCCAGGTGCTGTGCACGGACAACAAGGAAGTGCAGCTGGCGGTCAATGAGTGCGAAAAGGGACGCAGTGTCTACATCAGCGGCCTGCCCTATGATTTTAACAACGCCAGGCTGCTGCACCGCGCCCTTCTTTGGGCGGCGCGTCGGGAGGACCTGCTGCACACCTGGTTCTCCAGCAATCCCAACGTGGATGTGCACGCCTATGTGAAAAACGGCAAGTACTGCGTGGTGAACAACACCTATGAGCCCCAGCAAACACGGGTCTACCGCGGGGATGGCAGCGCCTTTGAGCTGGCGCTTTCAGCCAATGAGATCAGGTGGTATCAGATCTAAGTGTCGACAATATGTCTGCGGACACTTTGTCGTTGAGGGGAAACGCCCCTTTGATATAGTTTGTTTATAATCTGACTGAGCCCACAACACGGGCTCAGTTTTTTTGAAAAACATGTTGACAGGAGTACTATCTTGCATTACCATATAGCTGCTACCTTGCATTGCAAATTAGCGAAGGGAGGGACAACATGATCCCATCACAGATGTGGAAGGGCATCCTGGACGGCTGCGTGCTGAGGGTCATCAGCCAAAAGGAAACCTACGGCTATGAGATCTCCGAAGCCTTGAAGGCCTACGGGTTCACAGAGGTCGCGGAAGGCACCATCTACCCGCTGTTGCTGCGCCTGGAGCGAAATGGGCTGATCAAGGCCAGCTACCGCGACTCCCCGGTGGGCCCCAAACGCAAGTATTTTTCCATCACAGAGGAAGGCCTTTTGGAGCTGTCCGCCTTTTATGACAGCTGGAAGCACTTGGCCGACGCCATCCATCAATTATTCGCTTAGAGGAGGAAGATTCCATGCACCCCAAAGCCAAAGCATTGAACAAAATCAACAACCAATTGGACAAGCAGATCTCCAAGGACAACCAGCCCCTGTTTACCGACATGATGGTCTACCTGCGTGGCGCGGACATCAGCGAGCTTCATCAGGAGCAGGTGCGCCAGGATGTAACGCAAATGATCCTTGCGGCCCAAGAGCGGGGCGAAAGCCTGGACGACCTGATTGGCGGGGACTACAAGGCCTTTTGTGATGAGGTCATCGCCAGTTTGCCGGGGAAAACGACGCGGCAAAAGGTTATTGACGCCCTGGATATCGCCGTGACGGCGCTGGCCTTCCTGCTGCCCATCCTCACCCTTATGTCCAAGGACTTTATTGCCATGATAAGGGACCTGTTCGCGGGGCGGCCGAATGACCTGCGCCTTCCCGTTACCTTGGGCCAGGTGCTGGCCATCGGCTTCATCCTGCTGGCTTCCCTGCTATTGGTGCGCCTGATGACAAAGCGCGCGCTAAGCAGCCGCACCACCTGGAGCAAGGTGTTGCTGGGCTTGCTGATTGGCTTTGTGTTCGCGGGCAGCTTCCTGATGACCATCAAGCTAAGCCACATCGTGCTGTTTTCGCTGCATGTCCTGATTATCCTGGGCATATCGCTAGTGTTGTACGCCAGTCACAAGGCGCTGGAACGCAGCTGAGCGCGCAGCAAAAAAGAGCCCTTCACCGAAAGGCTCTTTTTCTTTGAGGTATCTTAGATAGCGTGGACACGAGTTTATGCAAGCACATTTGCCCACAGAGATATGCACCTGATTTGAACAGCAGCGACAAAGGATGAGGTATTCTTTGCGTACCGAGTGGCAATTCCACGCCAGCGCTTGAGGTGTAGAAAG
>JAAYFC010000126.1 GCA_012728435.1 Clostridiales bacterium
GCGATAAACAGCTCCATAAAGGTAATGCGGTAGCCGTCACGGCCTTTTTCGGCCATGAAGCGCGCCAGCTTTTCGTAGTCAATTTTGTAGGTCAGCATCACCTGCGCGTCGCAGCGCATGGGCATCAAATAGGGCATCAACCCGACAACCGGGTCAATCTGCTTGACGAGATATCCGTCTCCACGTTTTCCAAACATGGCAAACCCTCACCTTTCAGTCATTTCCACCTCAAGTTGTCAGAAGTATAGACGCAATGGGCATTTGTGTCAATTTATCGGTTTGACACTGTATGTGTCACACGGTATACTAATGAAAAAGCCCTGCTCGAATTTTTCGGCAGTTAGGAGGAAGTATGGCACTCGTCAATTCAAGGGAAATGTTCAAAAAGGCATACGAAGGCGGTTACGCGGTTGGCGCGTTTAACGTGAACAACATGGAGATCATCCAGGGCATCGTGGAAGGCGCAGCTGAGGAAAAGGCACCCTTAATCCTGCAGGTGTCCGCCGGCGCCCGCAAGTACGCGAACCATACCTATTTGATGAAGCTCATCGAAGCGGCTGTTGAAACCAGCGATCTGGACATCGTGGTGCACCTGGACCACGGCCCGGATTTTGAAACCTGCAAGGCCTGCATCGACGGCGGCTTCACCTCTGTCATGATTGACGGGTCCCACCTGCCCATGCAGGAGAACATCGAGCTCACCCGCCGCGTGGTGGAATACGCCCACAAGTATGACGTCACTGTCGAGGGCGAACTGGGCCGCCTGGCCGGGGTTGAGGACGACATCAAGGTCTCCGAGGAAGACTCCAGCTACACCAAACCCGAAGAGGTGGAAGAGTTCGTCTCCAAAACCGGCGTGGACAGCCTGGCCATCGCCATTGGCACCAGCCACGGCGCCTTCAAATTTAAGGGCGAGCCCAAGCTGCGCTTTGACATCCTGGAGGAGATCAGCCGCCGCCTGCCTGGCTTCCCCATCGTGCTGCACGGCGCGTCCAGCGTCATCCCCGAGTATGTCGAGATGATCAACAAATTCGGCGGCAAACTGGACGGCGCACAGGGCGTGCCGGAGGAGATGCTGCGCAAGGCTGCCTCCATGGCCGTTTGCAAAATCAACATTGACTCCGACCTGCGCCTCGCCTTCACCGGCGTTATCCGCAAGCATTTCGCGGAGCATCCGGATCATTTTGACCCCCGTCAGTACCTGACGGACGCGCGCGCCGCTCTCAAGGGCATGGTCCGCCACAAGATCGTCAACGTCTTAGGCTGCAACGGCAAAGGCTAAGAATCTTCTTGCCCGGTGTTTTTCGCGCACCGGGCATTATCATGTTTATTTAAGGAAGGAAACCTCATGGAATTAAAAGGTAAAGTAGTTGTCGCACAGGGCGGCGGGCCAACCGCGGTCATCAACCAGTCCTTGGTTGGCGCGGTGCTGGAAAGCCGCAAGTTTCCCCAGATTACCAAGGTGTACGGCGCGGTGGGCGGCGTGCGCGGCATTATTGATGAGCGCTTCATGGACTTGACCCAGGAGACCACCCACAACCTGGAACGCGTCGCGGTGACGCCTTCTTCCGCGTTGTCCTCCACCCGGGACAAGCCCGATCAGAAATACTGCGAGGAGATCTTCAAGGTCTTCCGCGCGCATGACGTGCGCTATTTCTTCTATATCGGCGGCAACGACTCCTCCGATACCGTCCGCATCGTCAACGAGCAGGCGAAGCGCGAGGGTTATGAGTTCCGTGCCATCCATATCCCCAAAACCATCGACAATGACCTGATGGTCAATGACCACACCCCCGGCTATCCGTCCGCGGCCAAGTTTGTGGCGCAAAGCTTCATCGGCGTCAACTTGGACAACCGCGCGC
>JAAYFC010000127.1 GCA_012728435.1 Clostridiales bacterium
CCCTTGCAAAAGCCTTGCATGGCGGCTACTCCCTGTACACCCCCGCAGATATTTCCTGCTTCGCGCAACCAAGTTTCGCGCTCAAAGTATGTGAGGCATAGAAGATTGTTTCGCGCTCATATTGACATGAGGCACTACGGGGATAAGTAGGTTTTCATGTAAATTTATGCTGTGTTATTGTGGTATTTTCGTCGAACAATCAGGGGATTGACGATCTTGGTACATTCAGGGATTGATCGAAAACGGATCTTGTTGAAGTTTGCCAAAAACAAAGATTCCCGTCCCCTATGCTTTTTGCTTCCAGGGGAACTGTCCCTTCAGCCAGCCTTGTTGTTGCCAGAAGGTGTAATCGCTGGTGGTGGTCTGGCCTTTTTTGTCCTGGCTGCGCTTGATGATGCGCTGCCCCAAAGCCATGCCACGGTACAGGGCTTTGGCCTTGAAGCCAGGCCGGGGGCTGCCCCGCAGTGCCCGGATGATCTCCCGGTCGATCTGCTGGTTTAGACGGTTGATTACCCGGGGGCTCACCAGGTCGTAGTGCATCTCCATAACGCGGGTGGTGAGGGCACGGACGCAGCTTGTGCCCCAGAACAACAGGTTGCTGCGCAGCTGCCTGACGGTGCTGCCCAGGCCTGCCCCCATGGCTTGGTTAATGATGAGGGCACGCTTGGTCAGCATCTGCGGGCTGGGTTTGTGCACAATCCAGCGGCCGCCAAAATGATCCAGGAGGGTCTTGAGCTGGCCCGGCACCCCAAACACATAGGTGGGCAGAATGAACACCAGCAGGTCACATGCCAGCATGGCCTTCCAGATGCCGCCGGTCGTGCCGTAGTGCGGGCAGGCATCCATGTCCTTGATGAAACATTGTTTGCAACCCAGGCAAAAGGGCGGGCCATCCCGGGGCAAAACAAACTGATCCACCGTCGCCTTGGGTGCCAGCGCTTCCAGGCGCTGAAGGAAACTGTCCCTGATATGTGCAGTGACGCCGGCATGTGACACGGCCATGATCAAACAAACCTTCATACAGGCTCCTTTCTGATGATGCCAAACGCACCCTTTAATGCTTCCGGGGCGTGGTCGCGTCAGGATTCACTTCACTCCCAATGCGTCAGTGACCCGGCCATTGGGCGTGGATGTCAACAAATAAAAGCCGTGTTGTGCATCCTTAAGGGGACTGGACAGGTTCTGTTTGGATGTCGACCTTTGCCAGTTCCATCAGCGCCGGGGCGCGCTGCTCAAAAAACAGTTTGAAGCCCTCACACAGGCGGTTGAGGCCCCGCACATGGTCGCGCTTGCAGCCCGTGCGGCACAGCGTATAAAAGGGGCAGGATATGCAGCTGCCCGGATGTGCGCGGGACTCGGTCAAAAAGGCATGCAGCCGCTCTGCTTTCGCGATGGTGTACAAGGATGATTCCGTTATGTTGCCCAGCAGCCACTCATCCAGGCAGTAAAAATCACAGGGGTAGATATTGCCGTTGCTTTCCGCCACATAATTGGGCGAGCAGTGCCCGGTCATGTTGCAGGCGGTGGGCGGCTGGCCGCGCAGGATGCGGACCCAGTTGTCAAAGACGTTCACGCTCACGTAGTGCCCTGTACGTATATCCCGTTCATAGCGGTCAAACACAGCGATTAAAAACTGGCCATAGCTTTTGGGGCGCAGCTGCCGCGTGTCCGCCCCGATGGGGTCTAAGCAGGGGATGAACTGGATGTAGCCGTGCGCGCGCAGCGCGTCATAGACGGCATCGGGCGCTTTTGCCACCGCCTCATCCACCACGCAAAGGATGTTGTAGGCGATCTGCCGCCTGTGCAAACGCCTGATGGTGTGCAGCGCCCTGTCGTAGCTGCCCTCACCCCGGGCTGTTTTGCGGCGGCTGTCGTGGATGTCCTTTGTGCCGTCCAAAGACACGCCCACCAGGAAGTTGCCGTCCGCCAGCACATCCATCAGCGCGTCGTCCACTGCCACCCCGTTGGTTTGCAGAGCGTAGTGAACGGGCAAACGGCGCGCGTTGTGTTTTTTGACCAGCCGCAGCCACTCGCGGTAAAAACACGCGCCCATCAGGGTAGGTTCCCCGCCCTGGAAGGCGAAGGTGATGGC
>JAAYFC010000128.1 GCA_012728435.1 Clostridiales bacterium
GCGCATGGTCAAGCAGGAGCATGAGGAGCGCGTACGCGCCCGGGCCGAGGTGTTGGCGGAGGACCGCCTGGTTACCTTGCTGTCCAGCCCGCCGCCGCGCCAGGCCGCCACCCCCATTGACATCCTGCTGCGCGGCAGGCAGAAGGAGCCGGAGCAGACAGAGGAAGAAAAAGCGCTGCTTACCGGCCGCCGCGCGGATTTGCGGGAGCAGTTAAAGGAAGGCCAGCTTGAGGAGCAGGAGCTGGAGATCGAGGTGGAGGACGTCATGCCGCAGCTTGAGGTGGGCGGCGCGTCCATCAACATCGGCGACATGATGGGCGGCATGATGCCCAAGAAAACCAAACTGCGCCGGGTCAAGGTGAAGGAAGCGCGCAAGATCCTCATCGCGGAGGAAGCGGAGCGTTTGATTGATATGGACGCCATCCGCGAGGAAGCAGTCCGCAGGGCAGAGCAGGACGGCATCGTCTTCATTGATGAGATTGACAAGATTGCCGGTCGCTCCAACGCCTCGTCCGGCCCGGATGTATCCCGGGAAGGCGTGCAGCGCGACATCCTGCCCATCGTGGAGGGTAGCGTGGTCAACACCAAGCACGGCGCGGTGCGCACCGATTTTATGCTCTTTATCGCGGCGGGTGCCTTCCATGTAGCCAAGACGTCTGATTTGATTCCCGAATTGCAGGGCCGCTTCCCGGTGCAGGTGAACCTCAAAAGCCTTACCAAGGAGGATTTTGTCAACATCCTCACCCAGCCGGACAACGCGCTGACCCTGCAGTACAAGGCGCTTTTGGCCGCGGACAAGGTGAAGCTGAGCTTTGAGTCGGACGCGCTTAATGAGATCGCGCAGGCAGCCTGCAACTTAAACGACGCCGGGGAAAACATCGGCGCCAGGCGGCTGCATGCCGTGTTTGAGGAACTGTTGGAGGACATCTCCTTTAACGCCGGCGGCGGGGACATGCCGGAGGTGGAACTGACCATCACCGCCCAGTATGTCCAAGAGCATGTGAAGGCGGCCAAGAAGATCGACCTGCACAAATTCATTCTCTAAAGAATCATTAAATTTCCATAGCCCCGCCCAGCGCGGGGTTTTTGCGCGTGGCGCGTGAATGTTCTGTAAAGAATGGGGCAAACGGATGGGCGCGGTCGTGCCTTTCTTGCCCCTGCGTCTTGTGACGTGGTATAATTGTTACGGTTTTTGAACCGAAGGAGACGTGCATGTTAGAGAAACTTAAAGGAATCCTGGGCATGGGTACAGAAGCCCAGTTAAAGCCGCTGCGCAAGCAGGCAGAAGCAATCGAAGCGCTGGAACCAACCTATGAGCGCATGAGCGATGAAGAGCTGCAGGCGCAAACACAGATTTTCAAAGACCGTTTAAACAAGGGAGAAACCCTGGACGATATTTTGGTGGAAGCCTTCGCGGTGGTGCGCGAGGCTGCCAAGCGCACGCTGGGCCTGCGCCCCTTTAAGGTACAGCTGATCGGCGGCATCGTATTGCACCAGGGCCGCATCGCCGAAATGAAAACCGGTGAAGGCAAGACGCTGACCGCCTGCCTGCCCGCCTATTTAAACGCGCTGAATGGCAAGGGCGTGCACATTGTCACCGTCAATGATTACCTGGCCAGCTTCCAGGGCGAGGACATGGGCAAATTATACCGTTTCCTGGGGCTCTCAGTGGGTGTCATCATCCACGATTTGGATAATGAGCAGCGCAGGGCAGCCTATGCCTGCGATATCACCTACGGCACCAACAACGAGATGGGCTTTGACTACCTGCGCGACAACATGGTCATCTACGAGCGGGACATGGTGCAGCGCGTGCACGCCTTCGCCATTGTGGACGAGGTGGACTCCATCCTCATTGACGAGGCCAGGACGCCGCTGATCATCTCCGGCCAGGGAGAAAAATCAACCGACCTGTACGAGCGCGCGGACCGCTTTGTTGTGCGCCTGAAGCCCGAAGCGGACTATACCGTGGAGGAGAAGGACCGCGCGGTGGTCTTTACCGAGGAAGGCGCCAAAAAGGCGGAGCAGGCTTTTTCCATTGAAAACCTGAACGATCCTGAGAATAATGAATTAAACCACCATTTAATCCAATCGCTCAAGGCGCACGCCTTGTTTAAGCGGGATGTGGATTACGTCGTCCAAAACGGTGAAGTGGTCATCGTGGATGAGTTCACTGGCCGGTTGATGATTGGCCGCCGCTATTCTGACGGCCTGCACCAGGCCATTGAGGCCAAGGAAGGCGTCAAGGTGGAGCGGGAGAGCAAGACGCTTGCGACCGTCACCTTCCAGAACTACTTCCGCATGTACCAGAAGCTGGCCGGCATGACGGGTACCGCTAAAACGGAGGAGGCGGAGTTCCAGGGCATCTATTCCTTGGATGTTGTGCAAGTGCCCACCAATATGCCCATGATCCGCGATGACTTGAACGATATGGTCTACCGCGGCAAGCGCGGCAAATACCGTGCCGTGGTGGACGAAATAGTCCGCCGCCACCAGACGGGGCAGCCCATCCTGGTTGGTACCATCTCCGTTGAGGTGTCAGAATACTTAAGCGATCTATTAAAGCGGGAGGGCATCCCGCATGAGGTGCTCAACGCCAAGCACCACGCGCGGGAGGCGGCCATTGTTGCCCAGGCTGGGCACTATGGCGCGGTCACCATCGCGACCAATATGGCCGGCCGCGGCACGGACATCCTGCTGGGCGGCAACCCGGACTTCCTGGCCAGGCGCACCATGCGCCAGGAGGAGTACCCCGATGACATCATCGAGGAGGCGACCGGCAAAAGCGAAAAGGTCAGCCCCGAGGTACTGGAAGCGCGTAAGCGCTATTTGGCGCTGCGGGAGGAATACAAAAAGACCACCGACTCGGAGCATGACCGCGTGGTCACCGCGGGCGGCCTGCACATCATCGGCACCGAGCGGCACGAAAGCCGCCGCATTGACAACCAGTTGCGCGGGCGCGCTGGCCGCCAGGGCGACCCGGGTTCCAGCCAGTTCTTCATCTCGCTGGAGGATGACCTGATGCGCCTATTTGGCGGAGAGCGCATTGAGGGCATGATTGGCAAGCTGGGCATGGATGAGAATGAGCCGCTGGCTGCCGGTATGCTCACCAAACAGATCGAGAACGCGCAAAAGCGCATTGAAAGCCGCAACTTTGAAGTGCGTAAAAACGTCCTGCAGTATGACGATGTCATGAACCAGCAGCGCGAGTTGATCTACTCCCAGCGCCGCCAGGTGCTGGAAGGCCAGAACATGAAGCAGACCATCATCACCATGGGTGAGAAGGTGCTGGATGACGCGGTGGAGCGCTTCTGTGTGGGCGAACCGGGTGATTGGGACATCAAGGGCCTCACGGATGAGGTAGAGCGCCTGGCCATCCCAGCGGGCACCATGAAGGCAAACGCCGAAGCCGTCAAAAGCTTTGACAAAGCGGGCATGGCTGCCTTCCTTAAAAAGACAGCCGCAGATTATTACGCGCGGCGCGAGGAAGAGATTACCAAACTGAACATCGACATGCGCGA
>JAAYFC010000129.1 GCA_012728435.1 Clostridiales bacterium
GCGCACCTGCTGCGCCTCTTTTTTGCTCTTATTTGGCGTCTGCTGAATGACGCAAGATGGACTGGGAAATTCATTCGGACAACACAAGTGGCTGCATAGAGGATCCCGGATAGAAAGAGTTGCCTTTTTCAGCAAGCCCTATATAAAAACTTGAATTATTGAATCATCTAAAACTTACGAAAATCAAGGAAAACCGCGCGCTGCCTGATGCCCGAAGGGGGTTCAGGCATTTTTTGGCGCGGTTGCTGCGCTGTATTCTGCGTAAAAGCGGCTTGGCTTTCCCGCTTAAAAACCATCAAAATCCGTATCTCCCCAGCCTTTTTACGCCCTTACCCAACTGGTCAGCGTTTGTCAGCGTTTGTCAGTGCATGTCAGTGAAAGGATGTGCTAGTCTGCAGACAAACAAGAACAGGTGTTTGGTTAAAGGGAGGTAAACGAGGATGATCAGAATTGCGGCCAAGCGATTGCATGAAGGCGTCCCGGACTGGAGCGCGGTGGAGGAGGCTGTGCGCGATTTTGAAGCGGGCGCGGGCCGCCTGGCGCGGCTGGCGCGCTACTACGAGGGCAAGCACGACATCCTGTCGCGCACGCGCTTAACCGGGCTGCCCAACAGCCGCATCTGCCACGCCTACCCGCGCTATATCGCGCAGGTTTCTGCCTCCTACCTGCTGGGGGAGCCGGTGCAGGTGGATGGGCCGGAGCCGGGGGCCTCTGCCCTGCGCGCCTTGCTGCAAAGAGCCTCCGCGGACTCGGTGGATGTGGAGCTGGCGCTCTACCAGGCAATCTATGGGCGCGCGGTGTCGCTTTGCTATGAGGACCATCAGGCAAGGCCCTATGTGTGCAGCTTAAGCCCGCGCAACGCCTTTGTGGTCTATGACGACACCGTGGCTGCCGACCCCCTCTTTGGGGTTTATGTAAGGGAATCACGGGAGGGCAAAACCTTCACAGTGTACACGGACCGCTTTGTGGTGACCTATGACCGCAACCGCAGGGCACAGGCACGGCCGCACCCCTTCCTGGCGCTTCCGATGGTGGAGTACATAAACGGCGCGGACGCGCACGGGGATTTTGAGGACGTGATGGCCTTAATCGACGCCTACAACCTCCTGCAGGCCGACCGGATGAACGACCGCCAGCAGTTCTCCGATGCCCTGTTGGTCCTAACCGGCGTGATGGGCATTGGCAGCGATGACACGGGCAGCGCGATGGAGCGCTTGCGCCAGGAGAAGACGCTGGCGCTGCCGGATTCTGATGCCAAGGCCGAGTGGCTGGTGAAAACGCCGCAGGAAATGGACGTGGACATCCTGCGCAAGGCCTTGGCCCAGGACATCCACAAGTTCTCCCTGACGCCAGATTTTTCGGATGAGCGCTTCGCGGGCAATGCTTCGGGCATCGCGATTAAGTACAAGCTGTTCAATTTCGATAACCGCATCAAGCTGAAGGAGCGCTACTTTGTAACAGGCTTACGGGAGCGCGCCCGCGCCCTTTGCGGCTGGCTGTACACCCGGCAGCGCGTGGTTCTGAATGCGGATGAGCTGCGCTTTAAGCTCTCACGCCGCCTGCCCGTGAACGAGTTGGAGCGCGCAGCCACCATCAACCACCTGCGGGACATCCTGCCCCGTGATACCCTGGCCTTCAACTCCCCCCTTCAGGTGGACCCTTCAAGGCACAGAAAGACCAGCTATTAAATGTCAAGAGGTGAAGTGGAGGAAATTTAGAATGAGTAAGGAGCATTAGGCACTTCCCCAAGCCCGCCGTCCTTGACTGGCAGCCTTCCGGCGCTGGGTAAAAGGCGGCGAGGGCGAAGGAA
>JAAYFC010000130.1 GCA_012728435.1 Clostridiales bacterium
AAAAGAAGAAAGCCCTCGCCCTTTTGATGCACCACCAGGCAGGGAAGGACTTTGTGTTTGATGAACAGGATGTAGCGTCTGTGGCCGTGATTAAGGTTGTAGCGGATAGTGTGACGGCCAAGAAGAGGGTGCCTAAAGAGTAGGCAGAATTTATTTGGGATGAGATGAAAGCAGCCTGCATGCTGAAAGGGTTCAGCGTGCAGGCTGTTTTGGTGGTGCTGGTAGCTTATTATCTTGCGGGGTTTGTCGCAAAATGCGCTGCGCTGTTTTGCTTTGGGGTGAATAGCTGGGCTTCGCCCAGACCCACCAAAGGGATTTCATCCCTTTGGAATCCCGGCAGGCGATTTTATAGGCTTAATCCTCGCAGGGTACGCGCCAGGAATGCCTGAGTGCGCGGGTTTTTAGGCGCAGAGAACAGTTCCTTCGGCGGCGCGTCCTCCACCACCAGGCCATCATCCATAAAAACTACCCGGTCGGCGGCGTCGGCGGCAAAGGCCATTTCATGGGTCACAATCATCATGGTCAGGCTCCCCTTCAGCGAGCGGATCACGTTCAGCACCTCATCCACCATCTCCGGGTCCAACGCGCTGGTAGGCTCGTCAAACAGCAGCACCTCCGGTTCCATGCACAGCGCCCGGGCTATCGCCGCCCGCTGTTTCTGGCCGCCGGATATCTGCTCCGGCCGGGCATCCCGAAAGGGCAGCATGCCCACCTTTTCCAGGTAGCTCAGCGCCTTTTCCCTGGCCTCCTCCTTGCTTCTGCCCAGCACCTTACGCTGGCCTGCCATGCAGTTATCCAGCACCGTCATGTTATTAAACAGGTTAAACTGCTGGAACACCATGCCCACCTTGGCGTGCAGCCGGGCGGGGGGCATCATGTACACATCGGTATCCTTAAAATAGATATGCCCGCCGGTAGGCTCTTCCAGCAGGTTAACGCAGCGCAGCAGCGTGGACTTGCCCGACCCCGAAGGGCCTATGATGCACACCGCTTCGCCCTGATTCACATGCAGGGTGATGCCTTTCAATACATCATTATCGCCGAAGCGTTTTCTCAGGTCTTCAATCCGTATCATCCGCTCCATCCTTATCCCTGCCTTTCCACTTTAATCTCTGCCGCATGGCTGGACTGGGAGCCGTACACCGTGTAGTTCTTATGCCCCGACAGCTTTTTTTCTACCAGGCGCAACAGGCGGGTGGTCGTAAACGTCAGGATAAAGTAGATAACCGCGGTGATAAAGAACACCTCAAAGTACCGGTAGAAGGTGCCGGCGGCCGACTTGGAGGTAAAGTACAATTCCGTCACCGAAATAACGTTCAGCACGCTGGAATCCTTAATGTTGACAACAAACTCGTTGCCCACCGAGGGCAGGATGTTGCGGATGGCCTGGGGCAGCACCACCTGGGTCATGCTCTGCCAGTGGGACATGCCCACGGCAGTGGCGGCCTCCTTTTGCCCCTTGTCCACCGACAAAATGCCGCCGCGCACAATCTCCGCCATGTAAGCGCCGGTGTTCACCGACACCACCAAGAAGGCAGCGGTCAGGGCGGGGATGTCCAGCCCCATATACTGCATGGCGCCGTAGTAGACCACCATGGCCTGCACAATCATGGGGGTACCGCGGAATATTTCGATGTAGGCCGTCATCAGAACCTTGGCGATGACCAGGCCGACCTTTTTAACCTCGCTGGCCCGGGGCGACAGCTGGATGGTGCGCACAACGCCCACCATCAAACCAATCAGGAAACCCAGGGTGGTGCCCACCAGGGCAATCAGCATGGTAACGCCTGCCCCCTTAAGGAACAGGGAGCCATACTGGTTCAGCAGATATCCAATCCATTCGGAAAATGTTGTAGGCAACGTATACCTCCAAAGATGGGTGAAGGGGTGAAACCCCTTCTCAAGGGGGCGAGGGGGACTGAAAGTCCCCCTCATTATCCTGTTATACTAAACTCAATCGTTAACGCTTTGATGTGCCAACAAAAAGTCTCGCCCCATCTGTGCGTATACTCCTTCGCTCAGTATTAGCAAAGACAGCGCAGCGCTTCTTTGCGGTTATCGTTTACATAAAATAAGTCGCAGAGCCTTGAATAATTCTTCCCCTTTACTCGCTCAGGGGCTGGCCGGCAATGGCGTCGGCCATCAGCTGTTCCCTTGCTTCATTGTCCAGGGTGGCCAGGGCTTCGTTCACCTGCGCCAGCAGGGGGCTGCCCTTTTGCACGCCCACGGCGATGGTGGTGTCGGCGGGGTCGCACACAAAGCCCTTGCCCTCATCAAACACCACATAGGCCAAGTCCGGGTGGGAAGCGGCGGCGGACACGGCGCCGGGCATCTCGCTGACATAGCCGTCAATGCGGCCGGAGGACAGCGCCACAATCATAGCGGGGAAAGTTTCCATGGCAGTTTGTTGCTGCACATTTTCAAT
>JAAYFC010000131.1 GCA_012728435.1 Clostridiales bacterium
AAGCTCAAGTCCGCAACCAGTTTCTTCAGCCTGGCGTTTTCCTTCTCCAGTTCCTTCATCCGCTTGGCGTCCCCGCCGGTCATCCCGGAGTGGGAGGTGACGCCTTTGATGCCCCGCTGCACCGCCTGCTTCATCACCTGCCAGGAGGCCGCCATATCGGCGATGACCTGGGCCTCGTCCCGCTGGGTTAAAAAGGCCTCCTGTTTAATCATGACCTTTGAGATGGGCAGATTGTCCCGCTCGCACAGGGTCACTAACTCGCTGATGCTTTTGAACATGTTTGCTCCTATAACTCCAGTTTGATGGTTTTAAAGATGCGCGGCTGGCACTGAATCAGCCGCAGGATGTCGCCGCTGATGGGCTGGTCGGTCTCAATCACCATCAGGGCGTCCTGGCCGCGCTGCGCGCGCGAGACCTCCATATGGCTGATGTTGACCTGGGCATAGGCCAACAGCTGGGTGACCGCGGCAATCGCGCCAAAGGCGTCCTGGTGGAAGATCAGCAGCGCGGGCGATTCGCCGGACAGGCGCAAGTCAAAGCCGTCCACGCGGGTAATCTGCACCAGGCCCCCGCCAATGGAAATGCCGGTGATGGAGATGCTGGCCTCACCCCGGGTCAGTTCGATGCTGACGGTGTTGGGGTGGATGGGGATGGCGACCTCCTCATAAAAGCTGTACTGAAGGCCGCGTTCCTTGGCCAGGGCAAAGGCCTCCGGGATGCGCGGGTCGTCTGTCGTCAGCCCCAATACACCTGCCAGCACCGCCACATCGGTGGCATGGCCGCGGTAGGTGCGGGCAAAGGAGCCAAAGAAGTGGATCTTGGCCGTTTCCGGCTCCTGGTCAAACAGCTTGCGCGCCAGCTGGCCAATGCGCACCGCCCCCGCGGTGTGTGAGCTGGAGGGCCCCACCATCACAGGGCCGATGATGTCAAAAACGCTGCGGTATTTCATGTACTCCTCACACTGTCTGATGAATTCAAGGTGACAGCTATTATCTTAGCACAAATCCAAGAAAAAAGAGCCCCAAAGGGCTCACATTCATAAAGAGGGGCAGGTTTACCAGCTGATGCTGTCCGGGTTGGCGGACTGGCCTATGATGCCGGGCTGCAAGGCCTTGATGGCCTCCATGTCGGCAAAATCCAGCTCAAAATCGTACACCTGCAGGTTTTCCTTGATGCGCGCGGGGGTGACGGACTTGGGCAGGGGCAGGAAGCCATTTTGCAAGCTCCAGCGCAAGGCGATCTGGGCGGGCGTCTTGCTGTGCTTTTGGGCCAGCTCATTCAAGGCATCCACACCAAACAGCTTGCCGGTGCCAAAGGGGCTGTAGGCAGAAAGCAGCATGCCGGCCGCGCGGCTATCCGCCACCACCTCCTCCTGGGTGTCGCCGGGGCACAGGCGGATCTGGTTGACCACGGGCATAATCCGCGCGGTCTTTTGCAACTCGTCAAAATGGCGTTTGTGGAAATTGGAGATACCCAGGGACTTGATCTTGCCGGCCTGAACAGCGTCCTCCATCGCGCGCCAGCTGTCCGCGTTCATCTGCACCCAGTCGTCTTTAAAGGAGTGCGGGACGGGCCAGTGCAGCAGGAAGAGGTCCATATAGTCTGTGTCCAGCAAACGGAGGCTGCGGTCGATGGCCTTCTTGGTCTCCTCATAGCCTCTGATCTGGTTGGTTAATTTGGAGGTGATGTAGATCTCCTCACGTGGTATCCCGCTGGCCTTCACCGCGCGGCCCACGCCTTCTTCATTGCCATAGCCCTGGGCGGTGTCAATGTGGCGGTAGCCCGCTAAAATGGCTTCCTTTACGGCGTCAATTGCCTGGGGGCCCTCCTCCACCTGGAAGGTGCCAAAGCCGATGCTGGGGATCTGGATGCCGTTGGATAAGGTATAATGCGTCAACACCTTGTTCATGTTTTCCTCCTTGATGATTTGTCAAAAAACAACATCATTTCTTAGTATAACCATTCCGCCGCCTGTTTAATCACCCTGGGATGATTGGGTAAACTAGTAGGGAACCAGAAAAGGAGGACAGGCCATGAGTTTGTATAATGTGTTGGTCTCGATGCCCATCACACCGGAATATCAGCGCCGGCTGCGCGCGGCGGTACCCAGGGCACAGGTCAGTTTCCAGCGCTTTGAGGAGCTGGGTGACACGCAGCTGGCAGCCTTTGACGCGGTGGTTGGCAACCCGGACAAGGAAACAATCACGAAACTGACAAACATCAAGTTCCTGCAGCTCATCAGCTCCGGCGTCGCCGCGGAGTATGTGACGTTAGGGCGCGAGCGCCCGGATTTGATGCTGTGCAGCGCAAGCGGCGCCTATGGCCAGGCCATTTCAGAGCACATGGTGGCGGCGCTATTGATGCTGATGAAGCGCCTGCATGAATACCGTGACGCGATGAAGCAGGCCGCCTGGGAGTCCCGGGGCAGCGTAGAAACGCCCCTTGGCAAGACCGTCCTGGTGGTTGGCGCGGGCAGCATCGGCACGGCCTTCGCCAAACTGATGCAAAAGCTGGGCAGCAAAACCATCGGCCTGCGCCGGCAAACAGGCGGGGAGATGGACGGCTTTGATGAGCTGCATACCATCGACCAATTGGACGCGCTGATGCCGCAGGCGGACGTGGTCGCCCTGTCCTTGCCCGAGACCCCCGCAACCAAAGGCATCATGAGCGCGGCGCGGTTTTCCCTGATGAAGGAGGGCAGCTATTTCCTAAACGTTGGCCGCGGCAGCGCGGTGGACCAGGATGCGCTTGTTAGGGCCTTGGAATCCGGCCATCTGGCCGGCGCCTCCATCGACGTGACAGTGCCGGAGCCCTTGCCAAAGGACCATCCCCTGTGGCAGCAGAAGAACCTGCTGCTCACGCCGCATATCTCGGGTTACTATCACTTACAGGCCACGCATGACGCCGTGGTGGACATCGCCGCGCGCAACCTGGCCGCCTGGCCGGAGGGCCCCTTCATCAGCCGGGTGGATTACAAGACGGGGTACAGGGAAAGGCCCACGGACGAAGGCGTCTGAGGCCTTATCAATCTTGGGACGCAAACAAGGAGCATACGGCATGATAAACAACAAAAGAATCCTTTTATTGGCAGTGGTCTTGTCCCTGCTGGCTCTTGCTGCCCAGGCGGGCGCCGTCCCGCCCGGGGAGCTGGCATACGCCTACCTGAACACGCAGTCGGGCTACCTGATAGCGGGGCAAGAGGTGCGCTTTGAGGTTGTTCTGCCTGAGGACATAGGCCATTACACCTATGAGTTCACGGCCTATTACGCGCAGGACCGCGCGGCGGACAACCAGTTTACAGGTGTTGATCAATTAAAGGCGCAGCCGGAGCCGGCCTACGCCTTTATACCGGAGCAGCCCGGGCAATATTTTCTGGAAGTGGTCATCATGGACGCGGACTACCGCAGCCTGACCCTGCAAAGCGAGCCTTTTTACTGCTATGAGCCAGGCAGCGAGGACGACCCGAACACCCTTCCCGGCAAGGTGGTGCAAATCGCCCGGCAGGCAGAAGCCCAGGGCTTTGCAACCCAATATGAAACGGCGCTGTACCTGCATGACTGGCTCACCCACAACGCCGACTACGACGAGCCCATGACCATCCATACCCCGGAGGGTGTGCTGCTTTGGGGGAAGGGTGTGTGTGAAAGCTACGCCTTAGCCTACCAGATGCTGCTGCGCCAGGTGGGCATCAAAAGCCAGTATGTGACCGGATATTCCAGGGGGCAACTGCACGCCTGGAACCTGGTGCACTTGGACGGGGAGTGGACCTTCATTGACCCCACCTGGAATGACCCGGTGGGCGGCGGCAATGAGGGCTATGACTACTTCGGCATGACAGGCAGCCAGCTGGCGCGCGACCACGACTGGAGCTATGGCAAGCAAAAGCCTCCGGCGGCCACGGCATCCACCCACAACTACCTGATCAACAACGGCTGGCAGCCCTTTAGTAGCCTGGAAGGGATGCAGGAGCTGCTGGCACGTGAATTGACCGCTAAAAACCCGCACATCAAGTACACCTACACCGGCGAGGACAGGTACATGGATGTCCAGTACGAGATCAAAAAATGGCTGGACAACAACGCCCACATCTACTTCGCGGAGTCCTACTCCTACGGCGGCAGCAGCTATTCCGGTACCCTGGATGTCAGCTATGGGGATTACGCGGACTACACCTTCTTTACGGATGACGAAAGCTTCAAGGCCGCGATTGACGGGCTGCTGAAGGCCAAGACCGCGCAGATTAAGATGTACTACCAGGGCACGGACCGCTACTTTGACTTTGGCATCACCCTGCGCCGCTTCTTGACCGAGCACGCCGAGGCCTATGACATCAGCAGCTATTCCTACACCTACTACCCCTTCCACGGGGTGGCGGAGATCGCATACAAATAGCAGCGCCTTATATACAAAGAAGGAGCCGGCAACGGCTCCTTCCAAGGTTTGTCATTTGCTGTTCTCACTCCGCCGGCTTAATTTTCTCGCCCCATTTGCCCATGAAGTGAGCCGCGATAAAGCCCACAATCAGCACACACAGGCTGATGGCGCCCTGGGCAAAGGAGGTAATCTGGTAGCCCTCCGGCGGGAAGACGATGATGGCCAGGGTGCTGGACATGACCAGGCCAATCACGGCGTTGGAGGCGATGCCGTGCTGGCGCTCAAACAGCCGGTCCACAAAGCGGGCAAACAGGAAGGCCACGATGGCAATGCCCAGCATCAGGGGGATGATGATGCCAAAGTCCAGGTCCTTCACAGCGGCCATCAGCTTGGTATAAATGCCGATGAACAGCAGGATGGCGGAGGAGGACAGGCCAGGGACCACCAGGGAAAAGCCCCAGATGATGCCTGAGAGAAAGGACCAGAGCAGCGTGGGCTCAATATTCTGTGTGCTGGTGCCGCGGGAGACAAGGAACAAAAAGGCAAACAGCAGCACAAAGCTGATGATGAGCGCGGACAGGTTGTTCTTCTTTTCCCTGTCCGTTAACGAAACCCCGTTTTTGGGTTTTTGCGCCGCGCGGTACAGTTCCGGAATGGTGCCCAGGATCAGGCCGATAAACAGGGCCAGCGGGATGGGTGAATCGCCGGAGAACATCCAGTCCACCAGCTTGGCAAAGCCCCAAAAGCCCAGGGCAACACCCAGGATGATGGGCACAAACAGCTTCCAGTATTTTTTGAAGGTGGCCAGTGGCCGGGATAAAAAGGCCATCATGGGCCGGTAGATGCCAAAGATCACCGCCAGAACCCCGCCGGATACGCCGGGCAGGATGGCGCCGCCGCCAATCAAGGCGCCCTGGATGATGCGGTAGAGGAAGAGCAGCGGGCTGTTTTCCTTTTGTGTTAGCTCGTGTGTCATGCAGTACCTCCTGAATTAAACAGGCTTATCCTATCATAGAACAGTGGACTTTCATACTGCTATCACTGGTTGAAGAAGGTTTTTGACCAGATTATTGCCAATGTAAACTGTCAACTATAACCGACAAGATGGCTTGCTTGCGTGTTTTTGTCCAGTATAACTGACAAAAAGCGGCGGATAAAAAAACCACCTTCGAAGGGTGGCTTTGGGGGAACAGGGTTATACTAGATCGCCTGTTTGTGCTTGCGCGCGCAGGGAACCAGGCTTTTGACCAGCGGGATGCCCATCCGGGTCAAGTCGGACACGGCCTGGTCGTACACATGGGTGTCATCGTAGCGGGCAGGGTCGTGGGCATCCAGACCAATGATGGCTTTGGCGCCTTCCTCGGCCACCATCTCCCAAAAGCCCGGCGTGGGATAGCCTGGGCCGCGGCGCCAGGGCTGGGTATACAGCCCGGACAGATTGTACTCCAGCGGGATTTGAAGCGCCTTGGCAGCGCGGATCAACTCCCGGCAGGCCGCTTGGCAGTGCTTGTCAAAACGCGGGTAGCTGATCATAAACAATTCCGGGTGCGCCAGCGCACAAAAATCGCCCGTTTCAAGGCCGCTGATGGTGTGGCGCACATAGCGGCGCACCATGTCCGGCGTGGTGATGCCGCCAAAGTAGTTTTGCTCAACCGGGTCATCATAGTGGCTGCCCAAAATCAGAAAGTCCAGCTGCTCCTGTTCCTTTTGCGCAATCAGCCAGCTGTGGTACTGCGGGTAATACTCCGCCTCCAGGCCGATGAAGATATCAAGCTGGTCGGCGTACTGCGCCTTCAGGCCGCGTGAGGAGGCCAGATAATCCGGAAACTCCGTCACATGCATGCGCATGCCGGACACCTGTCCCATATGGTCGGGGAAGGGGCTGTGGTCGGAGATGCCCAGCTGCTGATAGCCCGCCTTGATGGCAGATTTTACGTAGTCCTCATCGCTGCCGATGGCGTGGTTGCAGCGCGTGGTGTGGCTGTGGAAATTGGTGCGAATGATTCTGTCCTCCGTGATGCTGTGGTTCTGCCCTGTCTTTGAGGTCCTCATAGCTATTGTATCCAAGCGCCTTCTTTTTACCATCCCCTCGATGGACGCCTTGGAAACCAGAAAGCACATCAAGCTTGTTTTTGTCATGTGCCAATGGGCGTTTTTGCTGGCCGCTTCCCAGCCGTTAATACTTGACGAAACCTGTTGATCGGCATAAAAAACGCCGGGCTGTGCCGGCGTCAGAAAAAGTCAGGCTGGTTTAGGCCTTCAGCCCCTGGCGCATGACCTTCTCAATCTCCTCCTTGGAGACGGCGCCTTCCAGCACCTTCTTGCCGTCCACAAAAAAGGTGGGCACGTAGTAGAAGGGCTCCGGCGGGACAAAATTGGGGGTCTTATGGACGTCCACCATCTCGACTTCCACGGGCAGAAGCTCCGGCTTTTCCTCGCGCAGCTCCTTCATCCATTGCTTGGCGTGGCCGCAGGCGGGGCAGCCCTCAAAGTGATACAGGGTGATGTTTGCCATGGTGTTCATACCTCTTCAATCTCTGATATGTGCAAGCGCGTTGCGTGCTTGCACAATTTGAATATACCCTCTTTTGCGCGCGTTGACGCGCTTTCGGCCAGCCAACAATCAGGGGGCTTTTGCGGCCTGACCCTGCTTGTATCATTCCGTCAAACGGAATGCGCGATGCGGTCGGCCGCCTCGGCGCGCTTGCCGTCGCCCCAGCGGTCCATGGTGCCCACCAGATAGCCGGTGATGCGGCGGATGCGCTCAAAGGGCTGGGCCTCAAAGGTGTAGTCCAGGGCGACCTCATCGCCCTCCACCATCACGCTGATGCGCTTGGGCTCACGGCCAAATTTCTCACAGGCGCGGGTGTAGTACGCGTTTAATTCTTCCTGGGGCAGCACCCCGTTGGTGACGATAAACTCACAGGCCATGATAATCCTCCTTGCGGCGCTTGTTTGAAATAGGGCAGCGGACAACTCGCTACTCTATACTACCACATATTGTGGTGGATTTCACCACTATTTCTACAGATTGTGGAAAATTAGTTTATTACCATACTGAACACACGAGATAACGCAAATGGATCGGTTCACGGCAGCGTCCATGAGTGCGTTCAGTTTAAAAATTACATCATCTTTTGCCCGTTGATTACCAGCCCAAACTGATAGCCCAGCTTTTCCGCGGCCTTGCGGCACAGAATCATCCGGGAGAGGAAAATCTCAAAATATTCAGACAGGGGGCTGGCCTCGGTGTCAATGGCGAGGGCTAGGTGAATTTCGCCCAGCTCCTTGTGCACCGTGATGGTGGACTGTGTGACGGCGTAGTTGACCCGGTCGTGGATGTCAAAGGCGATGGTGTCCTTGTTGCGCACCCGGGTTCGGCGCACATCGCTTTTGTCCGCGATGATCAGGGCGGCAGCCACGTCGTTGACGGGGAAGGCGGTGGACTCGTCATGGTTGCCAATGGTGGTGGTGATGGTGGCAATCTCCTCCTCCGGCATGCCCATCTCAGACAGCAGGTAAAAGGCCATCAGGGCGCCGGAGGTTTCGTGCCCCTTGCGGTTGATCATGTTGCCGATGTCGTGCAGATAGCCCGCGATGGCGGCCAGCTCGCCGTCCCGCTGTGTGTGCCCGGTCTCCTCCAAAATACGCTGGGCGGTGACCGCCACCCGGGTCACGTGGGCGAAGCTGTGCTCCGTAAAGCCCATGGCCAGCAGGGATTCATCCGATTTTTTGATATAGGCCCTCACGGCCGGGTTTTTCTTGATGTGTTCCAGAGTAATGCTCATGTCTGCAAACCTTCTGATGTATTAACACACAAACCATGTGTTTCAATGCAAATATACCCGGATGCGCCATTTCCCGACCCTTTGATGTGCTTTGCTCATCCTATAACGAGCGGGGTTCCCTGGGGCTGATTGGACTGGTTTCAGCGGTTGACGCATGCGGTATTATGTGAAAAAGGGGGATGCCCATGGACAGAACAAAACGCCGGACATGGCCTTTGTGGCTGCTACTGACCCTGGCAGCCCTGCTGGTGCTGCCCTACCTGCTGCCCTTGTCCGCCCCGGCGGACATATCTTTGGGCTTACCCTTTGACAACAGCGCTTTTTTGGAGATTGAGGGCACACGCTTTCATTACCGGCTCTATCTATCAAAGGGGCAGGCAGCAAGGGGCAAGCTGCTCTTGGTGCATGGCCTGGGGGCCTCCACCTACTCCTTTGAGGCCCTGGTGCCCCAATTGACCCAGGCGGGCTATCTGGTGGTGTCGGTGGACTTGCCCGGCTTTGGCTACAGCGAAAGGAGCCTCAGCTATGACCACAGCCAGGGGCGGCGGGCAAGCGACCTGTGGCTGCTGCTGGACCAGGTGGATGCCGCCTTGCCGGAGGAGTGGGCCCAACAGCTCTGGCATCTGGGGGGACACAGCATGGGGGGCGGCACCGTGTACGCCATGGCCCTCAAACGGCCGGACAGCAGCCGCAGCTTGCTTCTGCTGGATGCCCCCCTCACCGCTGACCGGGGCAGCGGCCGGGCGTTTTTTACCCTGCCGCCCTTGATGAAGTGGCTGGAGGTGGGCTTGGAGCACCTGCTGTTCAATGAGGCCCGCATAGACGCCCTGCTTAAGCGTGCCTATGGCCGCCTCCCCACGAAGGATGAGGTTCAAGGCTATCTGGCTCCCCTGCTTTTGCCTGGCACTGCCCGCTCCCTGGGACAGTTTGTACGCACCGCCAGGGAAGAGGATATAAGGGGTCTGGCCCGCCTGCCCCTGCCGGTTTTTTTCATCTGGGGAGGGGAGGACACCATCGTGCCGATTGCCATTTTGCGCAAGCTGCAAGCCCTGCGGCCGGATGCACAGACGCTGGTCATCCCCGGGGCCGGCCACTGCCCCATGGAAACCCACACAGGGGAGGTGGCAGAAGCGCTGATTGCCTGGCTGGCGGATGACAGACCCGCCTTTTCCGTGGTAAGATGACGGGTACTATTTGATGGAGGACGGCTTTGGACAAACAGATGCGTTCGCGCCTGGAGGCGCTTTTAGAAACCGTGCAAAAACCCTCCCGCTACACCGGCGGGGAGGTCAACGAGATTAAAAAGGATTGGGCGGGCAGGACCAGCTTCTGCTTCGCCTTCCCCGACACCTACGAGGTGGCCATGAGCCACCTGGGCTTGAAGGTGCTGTATGAATCCATCAACGCGCAGGATGATTTGCTGTGTGAGCGCGTGATGATGCCCTGGGTGGACATGATGGCAGGGCTTATGGAGCAGGGCATCCCCCTGTACTCGCTGGAGAGCCGCAAGGCGCTGTCCGATTTTGATATGGTGGGCTTCACCCTGCAGTATGAGATGAGCTATACCAACATCCTAAAGATGATGGAGCTGGGCGGTATCGCCCTTAATAACAAGGACAGGGACGAGGGCGCGCCCTTTGTGGTCGCCGGCGGGCCCTGCGCCTTCAACCCGGAGCCCTTATCCCCCTTTATCGATGCCTTTTTGCTGGGGGACGGCGAGAACGCCACTAATGAGATGCTGCGCGTCATCGCCGCTGGCCGCAAGGCGGGCAAAAAGCGCGCGGACATCCTGCGCGACTTAGCCCAGGTTGAGGGCGTATACCTGCCCGATTTGTACGAGGCGGCATATCATGAGGACGGCAGGCTGGCTGCCTTTAGGCCCCTTGATCAAACGGCGCCCCTGCCCATTACAAAGCGCATCGAGCGCAACCTGGATGAGGCGCCCTTCCCCACCAGCATCCCGGTGCCCTACACCCAGGCGGTGCATGACCGCATCGTGCTGGAGATCATGCGCGGCTGCACCCGCGGCTGCCGCTTTTGCCAGGCGGGCATGCTCTACCGCCCGGTGCGCGAGCGCAGCCCGGAGCAATTGTTTGCGCTGGCGGAGCAATTGGTGGCCGCCACCGGCTATGAGGAGATGAGCTTATCCAGCCTGTCCACGGGCGATTACTCGCAGCTTTTGGAGCTGATCCGCGGCTTAAACCAGCGCTTTGCGGACCAGCGGGTGTCCCTGTCTTTGCCCAGTTTGCGCATTGATAACCAGCTGCAGGAGGCCCTGGGGGAGACGGCGGAGGTCAAAAAATCCGGCCTGACCCTGGCGCCGGAGGCTGGCACCCAGCGGCTGCGGGACGTCATTAACAAGGGCGTAACGGAGGAGGATTTGCTGCGCACGGTGAGCGAGGCCTTCGCCTCCGGCTGGAGTAGCGTCAAGCTGTACTTCATGATCGGCCTGCCCTATGAGACGGATGAGGACCTGCTGGGCATCGCGGATTTGGCGCGCAAGGTGGTGGCGGCCTACTACGCCGTCCCCAAGGGCCAGCGCGCCCGCGGGCTGAAGGTGGTGGTGAGCGCGTCCACCTTTGTGCCCAAGCCCATGACACCCTTCCAATGGGCGGCGCAGGACACGCTTGAGGAAATACGGCGCAAGCAGTCCCTGCTGCGCAGTGCCCTGAACATCAAGGGCGTCACCTTTAACTGGCACGACCCGGAGACCAGCTTCCTGGAGGCCTGCTTCGCCAGGGGTGACAGGCGCTTGGCCCGGGTGCTGTACCGCGCCTATGAACTGGGCTGCCTGCTGGATGGCTGGAATGAGCACTTCAAGTTTGACGCCTGGATGCAGGCCTTCGCCGACACGGGGATGGACCCCGCCTTTTACGCCAACCGTGAGCGCGCGCGCGAGGAACTGATGCCCTGGGATTTGGCGGATATCGGGGTGAGCAAAAACTACCTCTGGCGTGAAAATGAGCGCGCCAGGAAGGCCGAGGTCACCCCGGACTGCCGACATGGCTGTGAGGGCTGCGGCCTCACCCGCTTTGAGGGGGTGTGCACCTGATGAAGATGCTGGTTGTGTTTGAGAAAATGGGCGCGCACCGCTTTTTGGGGCACCTGGATTTGCAGCGCGCCATGCAGCGCGCGCTGCGGCGCAGCGGCCTGCCCGTCACCTACTCCCAGGGCTTCAACCCGCACCTGCAGCTCAGCTTCGCTGCCCCCCTGTCCGTGGGCATCCAGGGCGAACGCGAGATCATGGAGGTGCCGCTGTCCAGACAGATCAGCGAAGCGGACTTCCTGAGCAAATTAAACAAGACCCTGCCCCAAAACATGAAGGCCAAGGCGGCCGTGCTGCTGGAGGACAAGCTTGCCCCGGCCATGGCGCGCATGGGCGCCGCCACCTATGTCCTGCGCCCTGATGCGCATTTTGAGCAGCTGGCGGCCGCGGTGCCGGGCTTCCTTTTGCAGGAGCGCATCCCCTTTATGAAGCGCGGCAAGGCCGGTATGCGGGAGGAGGACTTGCGCCCCCTCATTTACAACCTGATGGTCAAGGACGACACCCTGGTGACGGTGCTGGCCACCTCCTCAAAGGGCACAGCGCGGGCGGATCAGCTGTTTTTATCCCTGTGCGCGTTCGCAGGCATACAGCAGCCCAGGTGTTTGATAACGCGAACCGCGCTGCTGGATGAGCGCTTTGCGCCCCTGGAAGGCGCATGAAAGAGCTGCTGATAAAGACCAGGGGGGACCAGCCCGCCCTGGCGCTGATGAAGGACCGCAGACTGCTTGAGTATTGGCCGCTGACCCAGGATACTAAATGGGCTTCCGGTGCCATCTACAAAGGCCGCGTTTGCCGGGTCATGAACAGCCTAAACGCACTGTTTGTCACGCTGGCGCCGGGTGTGGAAGGCTTCCTGCCCTTTTTGGAAGTACGCAGTGAGCAGCCCAGACCGGGTGAGGCTGTGCTGGTGCAAATCAAGCGGCCGCCCCAGGGCAAGAAGGCGGCCTACCTCACCCAGGACATCAGCCTGCCCGGGCGCTATTGCATGCTGCTACCATATAGTGATTACGCCCACGCCTCAAAGCGCGCGGCGCATCGCCAGGCCATGAAACGCCGCGCCCAGCAGCTGCGCCCCTCCTGCATGGGCCTGGTGCTGCGCAGCAAGGCGGAGTTGGCACAGGACGCGGAAATCAAGGCAGAAATCGCGCGCCTGCAATCGGACTGGGACGAATTGATGCAAAAGGAATCCGCAAGCAGCGCGCCAGCCCTGCTGCGCCCCGCGCCAAAGGTGCTGGACCAGCTCTTGATGGATGAGGAGGAGCTGCCATCGCGCGTCATCACGGATGATGAAAGCGCGGCGAAAGGCCTGCCCTTCCCCAGCGTGATTCATTCGGACCCCTTTAGCCTGTACAACGTGCTCACACAGCTTAAGCAGGCCTTGCGGCGCCGGGTATACTTACCCTCGGGCGGTTTAATGGTGCTGGACCCGACCGAGGCCGCCCTGGTCATTGATGTCAACACGGCAAAGGACAGCAAGCGCGCGGGGGACCTGCTGCTGCGCACCAACCTGGAAGCCGCGGCGGAGATTGCCCGCTTGCTGCGCCTGCGCAGGGCGGGCGGCATCATCCTGATTGACTTTATCGACATGGACACGGACGCGCAGCGGGAGCAGGTGCAAAAAGCCCTGGAAATGGAGCTGGCGCAAGACCGGGTCAAAACAGAAATCCTGGGCTTCACCCGCCTGGGGCTGATGGAGATGACCCGCAAGAGGGCGGACGCGCCCCTTCCTGCAGAGCGCCTGTGTAAGGAGGAAACAACAGCAGATGACGCGTGACGCGGTGCTACCCATCACAAAGGAAGAAATCCTGCGGCAGGAAACCATCGCGCAGCAGCTAAAGCAGCGCCCGGATTGCCCCCGCAGCTATCACATCATCACCTATGGCTGCCAGATGAACGTCCATGATTCGGAAACCCTGGGCGGCATCATGGAGCGCATGGGCATGCGGGCGGAGGCGCAGCGGGATTTGGCCGACCTCATCCTGTTTAACACCTGCTGCATCCGCGACAACGCAGAGCGCAGAGCGATGGGCAACATCATCTTCACCAAGGAGATTAAAAAGACAAGGCCGGAGCTGCTGGTGGGCGTCTGCGGCTGCATGGCGCAGCAGGAAGGCTTCACCCAGCGCCTCAGCAAGCGCTTCCCGCATGTGGATTTCAGCTTTGGCCCGGGGGAGATATACCAGCTGCCCGAGCGCATCTTGATGGCGCTGGATGGGCGGCGGGCGGAGGCCTTCCGCGCGGGCGCGGACAGCACCCTGTATGAAGGCCTGCCCGTAAAGCGGCAAAGCCCCTTCTTTGCCTATATCAACATCATGTATGGCTGTGACAATTACTGCTCCTACTGCATCGTGCCCTATGTCAGGGGCAGGGAACGCTCCCGGGAGATGGGGCAGATTTTAAAGGAAGCCGAAGGCCTGGTAAAAGACGGCGTCCAGGAGATCATGCTGCTGGGGCAAAACGTCAACTCCTATGGCAATGACACCCAGGGCCCCCGCTTTCATGAGCTGCTGGCGGCGCTTGGGGATACAGGGATTAAGCGATTGCGCTTTATGACCAGCAACCCCAAGGACCTGTCGGATGACCTCATCAAAGAGATGGCGCGAAACCCCGCCATCTGCCCGCACCTGCACCTGCCGGCGCAGTCCGGCAGCGACAGGATGCTGCGCACAATGAACAGGCGCTACACCCGGGACCGCTACCTGGACCGCGTGCGCGCGCTGCGGGCTGCCATGCCGGAGATTGGCCTGAGTACCGACCTCATCGTCGCCTTCCCCGGCGAGACGGAAACGGACTTTCAGGACACGCTTTCCCTGGTTTCTGAAGTGCGCTTTGACAGCGCGTTTACCTTTATTTACAGCCCGCGCAGCGGAACGGCCGCGGCCAAGCTGCCCGGGCGCATCGACCCAGAGACCGCCCGTGACCGCATCACCCGCCTCATTTCCGTGCAGGAGGAGATCACCCGTGAGGTGTTTGAATCCCTCGTTGGACAGGAGGTGCAGGTGCTGGTGGACGGCACATCCAAGCGCGACGCCACGCAAACAACCGGCAAGACCGGGCGCGGCATCGCCTGCAATTTTAAAGGCCATGCCGGGCAGATTGGGCAGATTGTGCCCCTTATCATCACCGGCTTTGGCAGCAACACCTTAAAAGCAAAACAAATTAAAAAGGAGACCATCTAATGGAAAACATTCTGGAAAAAGCCCGCGAACTGGGCCAACTGATTGCCGCTTCTGAGGAATGCAACAAGATGACCAAGCTGGAGGAAACAGCCTCATCCAACCCCGAGGTGAGCGACCTGTATGCCCAGTACGCCGACCTGCGCGACCGGATGGCCGCGGCGGAGATGGAGGAGAACGTAAACGAGGACGCCCTTAATGGCATGATGGATCAGGCGCAGGAGCTGGAGGAGCGCATCAACCGCCACCCCGGCATCCTGGAACTGAACCTGGCCCGCCTCACCTTCAACCAGATGATGCAGCGCATCAACCGGGCACTTCAGGTGCAGCTGACCGGTGAGGACGAGTTTGCCGACGAAGGCGGCTGCGCCCCCGAAGGCTGCGCGGGCTGCTCTGGCTGCGGAAGCGACGTGCGCTGAGGCGACAGACACCAGCCCGCTTAAACAGGCGGCCATGCACCGGCTTCCCGCTTCTGTATCCCGGGCTTCCCCTTGATACGCATTGCGCGATTATTACCCGCCCGCGGAGGAAACCGCGGGTTTTTTGCGTGTCGGGCAGGGAAAAACGGCCTTCTGATTTGTTTGACAGCATAAAAACATTGTGGTAGTATCATAAATCGTCAGCAGGTAGGTTTTAGGGTCTGCCGCGCTGGCCCGGCAGTGATGCGCCTGTAGCTCAGTCGGATAGAGCATCGGCCTTCTAAGCCGAGGGTCAGGGGTTCGAATCCCTTCAGGCGCGCCAGTCATGGTGGGTGTAGTTCAGTGGTTAGAGCGCCAGATTGTGGCTCTGGAAGTCGTGGGTTCAACTCCCATCACCCACCCCATTTTTTTACTGGGCGAACCAATGGTGGGGTGTCGCCAAGCGGTAAGGCACCAGACTTTGACTCTGGTATTCGTAGGTTCGATCCCTGCCACCCCAGCCACGTCGGAGCGGAGTACGCTCCACTCAAACCCGGGCTATTCTGCGGAATAGCCCGGGTTTTCGCAACGCTCCCTCGCTCCTCCTTTCCTCCAAAATCTGCGATTTTGTCGGTGGGGGACGGCACAACTTGTAGAGCCTTATGACAAGCTTCCTTCATCTTATTGCTGTGGACTTCGCTTAGTTCGCGGCGATTTTTTATTTCAGGATGATTTCATCATCCTTCCATGAAAAACCCCCTCTCACACGCTCCGTCGCTCCTCCTTTCCGTCAAAGGCAGGCCTTTGACGGGCGGGGCTGTTTGCTGCAAGCTTGCTTTCAGAAGGGGTTGGCAGGTTTCTGGGTTTATTGACCTGGCCCTCGCTCCTTTTTTCCGTCAAAGGCAGGCCTTTGACGGGCGGGGTTGTTTGCCGGGGGCTTTCTTACGGAAGGGGGTCTGTGTTTTGATACGGAATATTGAAGGTTGCGGCAGTGAACCTTGGCATCTTGAAGGGGTAAGGTCTGCCCCTGTGTCCAGTTGCGCCCCTGTCCCTTGATATGGTATGATTATTCAGCATTTCAAGCAAAAAGGAGTCGGACATGGACATGCGACAGGCAGTGACGGACCTTCTGCGGGAGGCGATTGTAGCCGCCTTTCCCGATATCGGAGAGGACAGCCTGCCCGTGCCTGAGGCGCTGGAGGTGCCGCCGGACAGCAAGCTGGGTGATTTTGCCTATCCCTGTTTCCGCTTGGCCAAGCCCCTGCGCATGGCACCGCCCAAGATTGCCCAGGCAATTGCCGGGGCCGCAAACCGGCCTGAGATCGCCCTTGCGCAGCCTGTGAACGGCTATGTCAACTTCTTTTTCCACAAAACCAATTTTGCCAAAATGACGCTGGACACCATCAGCAAGGCGGGCGCTGGCTACGGCGCGGCGGCGGACACCGGCAAGACGGTGGTGCTGGATTATTCCAGCATCAACATCGCCAAACGCTTTCATATCGGCCATTTGTCAACCACCGTGATTGGCAACAGCCTTAAAAAGATCTACAGCCACCTGGGCTGGCGCACCGTGGGCGTCAACCACCTGGGCGACTGGGGCACGCAGTTTGGCAAGATGATTGCCGCTTTTTTGCGCTGGGGCAACTGGCAGATGGTGGAGGAGGGCGGCATTGACGCGCTCACCCAGTTGTACGTCCGCTTTCATCAGGAGGCGGAAAAGAACCCCGTGTTGGAGGACGAAGGCCGCGCCTGGTTTAAAAAGATCGAGGATGGCGATCCGGAAGCCCTGTCCATCTTCAACCGCTTTAAGGAGTTGACGCTCAAGGACGCGCAGCGGGTGTATGAACTGCTGGGTGTCAGCTTTGACTCCTACAATGGTGAGGCCTTCTACAACGACAAAATGGGCCGCGTGGTGGACGAGCTGCGTGAAAAAGGCCTTCTGGTTGAAAGCGATGGGGCCTATGTGGTGGACCTGGACGAATACAAGATGCCGCCCTGCCTGATTTTAAAATCAGACGGCGCCACCCTCTACGCCACGCGCGATCTGGCAGCCGCCCTTTGGCGCAAGGACAACTACCATTTTGATAAATGCCTGTATGTGGTGGCCTACCAGCAAAACCTGCACTTCCTGCAGGTGTTTAAGGTGCTGGAGCTGATGGGCTATCCCTGGGCGCGCGACCAGATGGAGCACGTGGCCTTTGGCATGGTCAGCTTTGAAGGCCAGGCGATGTCCACGCGCGAAGGCCGGGTGGTGCACCTGGATGAGCTGCTGT
>JAAYFC010000132.1 GCA_012728435.1 Clostridiales bacterium
CATCAGGCCGCTGTCTTCCATCAGCCCCAGGCTGACGCCCACCTCATCCATGTGGGACAGGGCGGTGGTGATGCTGTCTGTCAGCGTGCCGCGGCTGCGCTGCTGGTAGTTTTCTACCATGTCTTGATACTTCATATTACTTTACCAATGCCTTGATTAAGGCGGTGATGACCCAGGAGCCGCCGATGATGGCCGCGATCCAGGTAATCTGCCGCAGGATACGCAGCATGCCGGAGTCGCGCTTGGCGCGCTTGTCCGCGCGGGCCTGCAGGCTGTCTACCTTCTTTGCCAGCTCGTTAAGCCGCTTTTCCTGCTCGCGCAGGCGGCTGGACAGCTTGTCCTGCTCCTCGCCCTGCAGGGTGGTGGCAGCGCGCAAGGCTTCCTGATCCGCGTACAGGCCTTCGGTGACGATGACCATCTCCTGGGTGAACTCCTCCACCAGGCGCGGCAGGTCCTTGCCGGAGATGGATTCCTTCGCGGTCTGCAAAAAATCCATGGATTTGGAGAGGATGCCCTGCTTTTTCTGCGCGTCCTGCGCGGGCAATTGCTCCGTGTTGCGGTTCTTTTCGTCGTTCATGCTATACCAGGCTGATGCCGCTGGCCGCCTGCTCCGCCCGATAGCGGGTAAGCAGCGACTGGATGCGGTTGTAGGGGTTGAGCAGCGCGCTTAAGCTGCGGTCATGGTTCAAGGTGGCGATTAAGTAAGAGATATACTTGCTCATGTCGGCCTCGACAAACCATTTGGCGGCGCGCAATTCCGGTGAGCGGTAGGTGAGGTTGGTAGCCACCACGCGGTGGATGATGCCCTGCTGGTAGGCCTCCTCAAACTCCTGGATGCCGTTGGTGAAAAACGCGAAGGTCACGATGCAGAAGATGCGCTTGGCCTTGCGCTTTTTGAGCTCCTTGGCCAATTCCAGCATGGACTCGCCGGAGGAGAGGATGTCGTCCGCCACGATGATGTCCTTGCCTTCCACCGAGGCGCCAAGGTACTCATGCGCGACGATGGGATTGCGGCCGGCCACCACCTGCGTGTAGTCACGCCGCTTGTAGAACATGCCCAATTCCAGCGCCAGTACGGAGGAATAATAGATGTTGCGCTGCACCGCGCCCTCATCAGGGCTGACCACCATCATGTTGTATTTGTCAATCTGCAGATCCTTCACGGAGCGCAGCAGCGCCTTGAGCATCTGGTAGGTGGGCATCACGTTTTCAAAGCCGCACAGGGGCACAGCGTTCATCACGCGCGGGTCATGCGCGTCAAAGGTGATGATGTTGGCCACGCCCATGGCCTCCAGCTCCTGCAGCGCCATCGCGCAGTCCAGGCTTTCCCGGGTGTTGCGGCGGTGCTGGCGGCTTTCATACAGCATGGGCATGATGACATTGACCCGCTTGGCCTTGCCGGCGATGGCCGCGATGATGCGCTTGAGGTCCTGGTAATGGTCGTCCGGGGACATGGGCACTTCCAGGTCATACATCCGGTAGGTGATGTTGTAGGCGCAGACATCCACCAGGATGTAGATGTCATAGCCGCGCAC
>JAAYFC010000133.1 GCA_012728435.1 Clostridiales bacterium
ATCACGCGGGCAACAGCACCGCTTCCCACGGTGTGGCCGCCTTCACGAATCGCAAAGCGCAGGCCCTGCTCAATCGCGATGGGGGTAATCAACTCCACTTCCATCTGCACGTTGTCACCGGGCATCACCATCTCAACGCCTTCGGGCATCTTGATGGAACCGGTCACGTCCGTGGTGCGGAAGTAGAACTGCGGGCGATAGCCGTTGAAGAAGGGGGTGTGACGGCCGCCTTCGTCCTTGGTCAGCACGTACACTTCGCTGAAGAAGTGGGTGTGGGGCTTGATGCTGCCGGGCTTGGCCAGCACCTGGCCGCGCTCGATGTCCGTGCGCTGCACACCGCGAAGCAGGGCGCCGATGTTGTCGCCGGCTTCCGCCTTGTCCAGCAGCTTGTGGAACATCTCAACACCAGTGACCACAACGGGGCGGGGCTTTTCCATCAGGCCAACGATTTCAACGGTGTCAGACACCTTCACCTCACCGCGCTCAACACGGCCGGTGGCCACGGTGCCGCGCCCGGTGATGGAGAACACGTCTTCAACCGGCATCAGGAAGGGACGATCCACCGCGCGCGCAGGCGTGGGGATATACTCGTCCACCGTCTTCATCAGCTCGATGATGCACTTGGTCTCGGGCGCGTTGAGGGGATCAGACCCGTCGTTTTGCATGTACTCCAGCGCCTTTAAGGCAGAGCCCTTGGTGATCGGGATGTCATCACCCGGGAAGTCGTAGCTGCTCAGCAGGTCACGCACTTCCATCTCGACCAGTTCCAGCAGTTCCTCATCGTCCATCAGGTCGATTTTGTTCATGAAAACGACCATGGAGGGCACGCCAACCTGGCGGGCTAACAGGATGTGCTCACGCGTCTGCGGCATGGGGCCGTCAGGAGCGGACACCAGCAGGATTGCGCCGTCCATCTGCGCGGCACCGGTGATCATGTTCTTCACATAGTCAGCGTGGCCGGGGCAGTCAACGTGCGCGTAGTGGCGGTTCTCGGTCTCGTACTCAACATGGGAGGTGTTGATCGTTATCCCGCGGGCTTTCTCTTCCGGGGCCTTGTCGATCTCGTCGTACTTCATCGCTAGGGCGCCGCCGGCTTTGGCCAGCACCATGGTGATCGCCGCGGTCAAGGTCGTCTTGCCGTGGTCTACGTGACCAATCGTTCCGATGTTCACGTGCGGCTTCGTGCGCTCAAATTTCTGTTTTGCCATTGGTTTGTCTCCTCCTGATATTACGGTAATCTGCCGGGCAGAAGCCTGGCTTGCTTTGCCGGGAAACCGGCCCCTGCCAATGCGGCGAACCACCGCATAGGGCTTGTGGAGCGGGTGATGGGAATCGAACCCACGTGACCAGCTTGGGAAGCTGGAGCTCTACCATTGAGCTACACCCGCAGTAGCGGATACCATGCCATTTTAAACAAGCAAGATATGTTTGTCAACTGTTCTTGCGTTGTATTCACTAAAGATTGCTAGTAATCCGCGAGGTTTTTAAGAGGAACCATTCATGCGCTTGACGCATTTTTAGTTTAAGAGATCGGATTCCTTTTATTATAGACAGCATACATCAGGACAGCCGCCGCAACAGAGGCGTTGAGCGAATCCATCTTTCCAACCATTGGAATCCGGATCTGCTTGTCACAGATGCTGGCTGTTAGCCTGCTGATCCCTTCCCCTTCGCTGCCAATCACTAAGGCGCAAGGGCCGTCAAACTGAACTGCGCGGTAATCCTCGCCTTCAGTTTCGCAGGCGTAAAACCATATACCTTTGCGTTGCAAGGATTTGATGGTCTGGTTAAGGTTGGTCACACGCGCAACTTTGATGTGCTCCACCGCGCCAGCGGATGCTTTGACCGCGGCGGGTGTCAAACCGACAGCCCGGTGCTGCGGCACAATCACCCCGTGCGCGCCGGCACAGGAAGCGGTCCTGATGACTGCGCCCAGGTTGTGTGGATCTGTTATCTGATCCAGCACGATGATAAATGGGTCCTCTCCCCTTTGCTTGGCATACTCCAGAATCTCGTCTACTGTTGCGTATTGGTACGCGGACGCGAAAGCTATCATGCCCTGATGGTTTCTGGCTAATTGGTCCAATCTGCTGCGCTCTACGGATTGAATCATGATGCCGGCTTTCTTTGCCAGGCTAACGATTTCACGTGCGGATCCAGATAACTCGCCCTTGGCAATCATCAGTTTTTCCAAATCACGTCCTGCTTTAACCGCTTCACGGATGGGGTTGCGGCCTGTCAGCAAGTTAACCTGCGGAATGTCTTCGGTTATTAATTCATCCGAATGACCAACAACCTGTAAATCTGGTTTGCTATCCGGGCCGAAGCGCTGCGCGGCTGGGGATGCAGTATCATGATGCGTAAAAAACTGGCCGATGCGCTGTCTGCCCCTGGGCATATTTGTTTGCGCGGCGGAACCGCCTTGAGTAGCTCGGCGGGCAAACTGCCCATACTGGCGGTTGCTGCGCGTGGTTTCTTCGTATCCTAAATCCTGATTTTTTGATGCATAATGCTTTGCCTGCGGAATTTTCCCATAGGATTTACGTCCTTTTGTGGGAGTGCCTTTCCGGGTGTCACTAAATGCGCCTCGTTCCGTGCGCGCTTCCCCTAAGGTCTTGCTCTGGGGCTTTCCTTGCTGTTTGAATCCGCCGGGCTTTGGCGCGGGTTTGCGGCCGCCCTGAGGTGATCTTTGACCTTGTTTCTTGCCGGGTCTGTTTTGATTTGACATAAAATCCTTTCAACGTGTCACGTTCATTTCATCAATGCGATGTAGAAGCGCTATTCCTCCACTTGTGATTGCAAGTAGGAAAATAATTCCTGCAGCCTGCGGGTTTGGCCCGTAAGGTAATGATACCCAATCAAGGCCTCAAAACCAGTTGATGCGCAGTATTGCGCAGTCGTCGCAGAACGTGGAGCCTGGTGCCTTGGGTGGGCATTTCTACCGCGGCGGACGATGTCCAACTCTTCTTCGTCCAGCAAGCTTTCCAAAATCTTTAAAGCCCTAGATTGCGCGACTGCGTTTACCCGGCCTGTTGTGCGCATGTGCATCGCGCGCAGGCCTTTCCCCTCTTCTAAAGAATGTAAACGCATGACCAGGTTGTAAACCGCATCCCCGATAAAAGCTAACTGAAGCCCGTTATAGCTGCGCGCTTCAGCTTTGCTGATGGGCTTGTTCATTGCTGAATGGTGGTTTTGGTATAATGAGAGGGACTCATCCCAACGATATTCTTGAAGGTTTTGGAGAAGTGGTAGGGGTCATCCATTCCCACCTCAACGCCTGTCTGGCGGACAGTCAGCCCATCCTTTAGCAGCGTTTTTGCGCGTTCCATTTTACAAAACAACTGGTAGCTCTGCGGAGGCATGCCGACTTCAGACACAAACCGTTTCCGGAAGGTTTCGACTGGCATCCGGCTTAAATTGGCCATGTCGTTTAAGGAGAAGGAATCTTTATATTGGTTCTTGCGCATGGCATCGATTACCTTGGAAATCTCATGGGACAGCACAGCGTCCATGGCGACAGGTTGACCGGAATGCGAAGCCAGCAAGCCCCAAAGCAATTGCTGCAGCTGCGCTGAAGAAGCTTCGCGCGCAGAACCTGTCCGCACAATCGCCTGAACAATGTGTTTGCTTAGTTTCAACTGAGATGGCAGCGCGCCCTGCTTCATCACACGGTGCGGCAGTGCGCCCATAAGCCTCATAAACTCATCAGATAAGCTGCCGCTGATGGTCATCCAGATGATGCGCGCTTCCTGTTCCACCTGGATTGCAGCCTGTTCTGTTTTTGCTGGCAGCATGCAGCACTCGCGGTTTCTGATGCGAAGGTCATTGTTGGTTAAATGAAATGAGCCATTCTGGCACATGATGATCAACCAGTCATCCTGCCGCTTAAGCGGGTACTGGCCCTTGGTCAGCATGGCGGAACCTGCGGATGAAATCCACAGACCGCTGGCAGACGCCAGCGCGTCCGGCTCGTGGACGCCTTCAACTGAAACAGGCAATTTCTCCGGTTGGAGCTGAGTGCCGTGGAATAAAAAAGAATTGGACATGAGACAACCTCCTCGAAGTAGTGCGTATGAAATATATCAACCAAATATCACATTGTCAATATCTTATTCCATTATTTACATTATATTTATAATGATTGTCTAAGTTCCCAGAATAATGTATGATAAAATAAGCAAAGTAGAAGGAGTCAGTCATTGAAGCGCATCGTGTTTCACAGCCATTCATCACAACGTGCGGCTGAAAAATTAAAGGAATTGCAGCTGGAACTGCCCAGATTATGCACGGATTACTTCCGGTCCATCTCCCAGGTTACCAGCGTGCTGACAAGGCGCGCCTATGCCTACGACTTGCGGCTGTTTTTCCGATACCTGACATTGGAAGAGGCTGATTTCGCGGATACAGAGCCGCGATTGATTACGCAAGAACATATGCGTTTAATCACAGCACGTCACATTGAGGGTTTCCAGGAATACCTGCAGTTTTATTACAAGGAGCTAAATGACAACAAGGAAAAGGGCAAGCAACAGTCTGTGAGCATCCAAAACAATGAGTTGGGCATCATGCGGAAGCTTAGTTCCATTCGCTCATTCCTTGATTTTTGTTTTAAGAATGAGATCGTTCCGGCCAACGTGGCGACGCTGGTTTCCATGCCAAAACGACATAGCAAACCCATTTTATACATGGAGGACGATGAGGTCCAACGCATGATGGACGCGGTGATGAGCGGGGAAGGCTTCAGTGCGAAGCAGCAGGCCTATCTTCGTAACACTCAAAAGCGGGATATCGCCATATTAATGATGTTTTTAGGTACAGGTATTCGTGTCAGCGAGCTGGTGGGCTTGGATGTAGATCACCTTGATTTAGAAAAAAACTCTTTTATGGTTACACGCAAGGGTGGCAATCAAACCATCCTGTATTTTCCAGACCGCGTCAAAGACAGCTTAACAACATATCTGCTGGAGCGAAATGACATTGAAACGAAGCCTGGGCATGAGTATGCCTTGTTTTTATCACTGCAAAAACGGCGCATTACACAAAGGGCGGTTGAAAACCTGGTCAAAAAATATGCTCTTTTAGGCGCTCCATTAAAAAAACGAATCAGCCCGCACAAACTTCGCAGCACCTTCGGCACCAATTTGTACCAGGAGACCGGTGACATCTACTTGGTAGCAGACACCTTGGGTCACGCTGATGTCAATACCACCAGAAAACATTACGCCGCCATGTCTGATGAGAAACGAAGGGAAGCAGCCAGACGCATTCACTTGCCTGATGTTTCCACTGATGACAAATAAACGTAAATTCACATCGTAACTTCCACAGTGTAAAGGGTGTGGAGATTACCATGTGAAATGAACGGAAGTTAGTGTAATAAAGTGTGACTAAAGAATAGGAATAGTGCTAAAAGAGAAGTTTTGGTGAAGAGAAAAGGTCAG
>JAAYFC010000134.1 GCA_012728435.1 Clostridiales bacterium
CAGTGTACCTGATGGAATACTCGGAAGACTGGTCAGTGACCAGAGGATACCTGAGTGAGGATTCGCTCAAATCACTGGATAAACAGGCAGCGTGACATGGTAAACGGAGTCCAAAGTTGCGAACTTGATTTGACAGTACCGCTATCTATTCGTTAAATCACATTATGGAGTTTTCACTAAATATAAAAAGGGATTCTATCCAGCCTCATCATTAGAACCAAATCTGCTAAAGAGTAAGCATTCAAAACAATCAAAGTCTAGAGCGGCAAAAATGAATAGCCTGTTCCTAAAAGCAACGAACAGCAGTATCAACACATCTAGTGATAAAAACCAAGCGTCTGATCAGCTCAGATGAATGTATAAAGATTCACCAGAATCAATTTAACGCGATTTTAAATATAGTTAATGAAGGAGAGTGCACATGAAGGCCTAAAAACGCTTGTCAAAAACTTAGCAGTTTTTGATTTGAATGAAATAATAAAACAGAAAAGATTTCATATTAACCGACACATAAAAATCTACATCAAAGACAATAGAACACACCATTTGCACATCCATCAAAACAACTTGAACAAGAGTGAGTGAAAAGACGTCTTGCTTGTAAGCTGATACACATTCAGCGATTGTGTTCCGACTAAATCAAGCGTTTCATCCTCAGGTTATAAAAAAACACCTATCTATTCGCAAAAGAAGGCTTTCGCGAATAGATAGGCGATCTTTGGTGAGTTCATTCAGTAGCACTCATTGACTCACGACATGCATGAATCACTGATTCCGCGTCCTCTGTCTTCCCCCACTCGCTATGGGTTACACACCATTTCATCTCAGGAACGATACCGTCAGGCCATATTATTGATATTGAAGCAGAATCTGCTTGATGATTCTTTCCCATCACTTGCTGATAACATGAACATCATCCTGCATCTGGTGCGCAGAAGGCAACCCTATTTGCTCTGGACTTTGTCCCCAGGAACTGGAGCCTGATCCTCCCCTGCTGCGTCTGGGTTCATCATCTTCTGGTAGGACTTGATGGCTTCCTTCGCCAGGTAATCACAGCGGTTGTTTTCCTCATGGTCGGCATGCCCAGGCACTTTTTCGTAGCGGACCTGATGTTTGCGCATGGTGAGCAGCAACAGCCGCCAAAGGTCCTGGTTCTCAACCGGCTTTTTATCTGAGGTTTTCCATCCGTTTTTTTGCCAGTTGTCCACCCATTTTTTGTTAAACGCGTCCACCACATAGCTGGAGTCTGAAAACACTGTCACCTGGCAGCCTTCCTTCAAAGCGCCCAAGCCGCTGATGACCGCGAACAGCTCCATCCGGTTGTTTGTGGTTTGCGGCATGGACCCACTCAGTTCCTTTACATGGTTACCATACTTAAGGAGTGCTGCCCATCCTCCAGGCCCAGGATTTCCGGAACAAGCGCCATCTGTATAAAGCTCAATTTTTTTCAATTGATTCCCCATCAAGCCTCAGGTTTCAACCCTTTGATGATGGCCAAGGTATCCCTGGCAATCACCAGCTCTTCATTGGTTGGGATAATCAGCACCTTCACCCTGCTGTCTTTAGCGGAGATATCACATTCCACACCACGCACACAGTTTTTATCCGGGTCAATGGCAGCGCCCATATAATCAAGTCCATCAATCACTTGTTCGCGCAATTCCGGTGAGTTTTCGCCGATGCCGCCGGTAAAGACGATTGCATCCGCGCCGCCCATGATGGCAGCATATGCGCCGACGTATTTTTTAATGCCATGGATCAGCATATCAATCGCCATTTGTGCCTGATGATTGCCTTTAGCGGCAGCGTCTTCCACATCGCGCATATCAGAAGAAATGCCGCTAATCCCCAGTAAACCGGACTGTTTGTTGAGCATTTGCAACATCTCATCAGGGTTTAAGCCGTCAGTATTCATGATAAACTGCAACACAGCGGGATCGACATTGCCACTGCGGGTGCCCATCAGCACACCTTCAAGAGGCGTTAAGCCCATGCTGGTATCAACACATTTACCGCGTTCGACAGCACACATGGAGGAACCGTTGCCCAAATGACAGGTGATAATATTCAGTTCCTCAATGTTTTTGCCAAGAAACTCCGCTGCCCTTTTGCTGATGTAGCGGTGGCTGGTGCCATGAAAGCCATAACGGCGAATTTTATAATCTTTATAATATTTGTAAGGAACGCCGTACAAGAATGCCTTGGGCGGCATGGTTTGGTGGAAGGATGTATCAAAAGCGGCCACCATGGGGACAGCAGGCATCACCATCTGGCAGGCGCGAATCCCCATCAGGTTGGCGGGGTTATGTAAAGGGCCAAAGGGAATATTGGCTTCAATGGCTTCCAGGCATTCTTCGTCAATTCTGGTGGACTTGGTAAAATCAGCGCCGCCATGCAACACACGGTGCCCTACTGCGTCGATCTCATCGATAGATGTAAGCGCGCCGTTTTCAGGGTCAGTTAATGCGTTGAGCATTTGTTTGCTGGCTTCAACATGGTCCTGCATGGGCATTTCTACCCTGTGCCGCTTCTCCCCTACAGTCTGCTTCAATCTGCTGCCAGAGATCCCAATCCGCTCAACCAAACCTTTTGCCAGCATTTCCTCATTGTCCATATCAAACAGCTGATACTTAAGTGAGGATGAGCCCGCGTTGACAACTAAAATCTTCATACAAAACCTCCCTGTTTACTGTAATCATTATACTGTATATTGACTGTTTTTTCAAAGAAACCATGCAATTTAACATTTAAAATTGTTTTGTGTACAAAAGAAAAAATGGACGCAGCGATAATCCAGCAGCATCCATTTTTCCTGGCGGAGAGTTAGGGATTTGAACCCTAGATACGCTATCAACGTATACACGATTTCCAGTCGTGCGCCTTCGACCACTCAGCCAACTCTCCTCAAAGGGCCGATTCGCAATATACCATATAAACGTATGTACGTCAACGCAAACTTGACAGTTTTTCACGCTTACATCATAATCAAATCGTTTGCGATATGCTGTGTTCGCTTACATTGACTGAAGAACAAATGCCTAAAACCGGCGTTTTTACACTGAAGGAGACACCATGAAACCCCTTGTAGCAATTATCGGCCGACCCAATGTTGGCAAATCCACTTTTTTTAATGTTATCGCAGGTCAGCGTATCGCGATTGTGGAGGATATTCCAGGTGTGACCCGTGACCGTATTTATGCGGATACCCTCTGGAACGGCCGTGAGTTTACCTTGATTGACACAGGCGGTATTGACACCGAATCCGATGACGTTCTCCTGTCGCAAATGCGCTATCAGGCACAAATCGCCATTGAAACGGCTGATGTGGTCTGCTTTTTCACGGATACCCGTCAGGGCATCACCCATCAGGATCAGGACATCGCGGATATTCTGCGCCGCTCAAACAAGCCAGTTTTGTTGGTGATGAATAAACTGGATTATGCGGGCCTCAACGATGCCATTTATGAAGGTTATTCACTTGGCTTAGGCGAGCCAATTGGCATTTCCAGCACCAATATGCTTGGCTTAGGTGACCTGCTGGATGAAATTGTCAATATGTTGCCCCAGGAAAAGGAAAGCGATATACCGGAAGGCGGCATCATCAACCTGGCGATTGTCGGCCGTCCCAATGTTGGGAAAAGCAGTTTGACAAACAAATTATTGGGCGAAGAGCGTGTGATGGTGTCTGATATCCCCGGCACTACGAGGGACGCGATTGATACGCGCTTTGTGCATCCAAATGATGGAAGCGTGTATAATATTATTGATACAGCCGGTATCAGGCGTAAGCGCAGCATTGAGGATCAAAGCCTGGAACGTTACAGCGTGCTGCGCAGCATCGCAGCCATCCGGCGATGCGATGTGGCCATTTTAATGATTGACGCGAACGATGGCGTGACTGAGCAAGACATGCGCATCGCAGGATTGATTCGAGATGAGGGCAAGGCAGCCATCATCACTGTAAACAAGTGGGACATGCTGGAGAAGGAAACAGGCACCTTGGAGTCCTACCAAATGGAGGTGCTTGATAGACTCAAGTTTATCAGCTATGCGCCAGTCCTGTTTATCTCCGCACTGACTGGGCAGCGAGTGCAGCAAATCTGGGACATGGTGAACTTGGTGTACGCTGAGGCCGGCAAGCGCATCCCAACGGGTATTCTAAATGAATTGATCGGCGAGGCGCAGATGGCACTGCAGGCACCGATGGAGGGCGGGCGGCGCTTAAAGATTTTCTATGCGACACAACAAAGCACCTTCCCCCCCACCTTTATCCTTTTCGTGAATGACCCAACCTTGATGCATTTTTCCTACGAACGGTATCTGCACAACCAGATCCGCAAATCGTTTCAATTTACGGGCACACCACTTCGCATTTTCCTGCGTGAGCGCGGTCGGGAGGATGGCATATGAGTATTTCCCAATACCTGGTAATTGCCTTGTTTGCCTATTTGATTGGCAGCATCTCTTCGGGCATCATTATCTCTTCATTCAAAGGCCGTGACGTGCGCAATGAGGGCAGCAAAAGCGCAGGCGCAACCAACGTGACCCGTGTGTTAGGATTATCCTATGGCATGCTGACTTTCCTGGGGGATTTTGTGAAAGCAGGCCTTGCCTTATTAATCGGCTGGTTGTTTGTGAAAACACCAGGCGCCATGGTTGCCAGCGTGTTTTGCGTCATCGGACACAATTGGCCAGTTTACTATCATTTCAAAGGTGGTAAAGGTATCGTTTGCTCTGTTGCGGTGGTAATCCTTTTATGCCCGCCAGAAGGACTCATTGCCGGTGCCGCCGCCCTGTTGATTATCTGGCTGACCCGGTTTGTCTCCCTTGGCAGCTTGCTGTTTCTTGTTGTCAGCACGATGACCCTGTTTATTTTTAGAGGCCCCTATCCCTATGGTTGGTGGGCTGTCATTTTGCTGATCATGGGTGTTTTCCAACACCGCAGCAACATCGCACGCTTGATGAACGGAACAGAAAACAAATTCAGCCCAAAGCGCAACACGCCTTGAGCTGAGGGTAAAATTAGAAGTTTATGCCTGAGTTCGTATCCATGCCATCAGGTCGATATCTGTTAGCGCATCTGCCCGCAGGTGCGCTTTTTGATTGTAGGAAGCCGCGCCGACAGCCAAGACCTTCATCCCGGCGTTAAGGCCCGATTCTACTCCAGCGTCTGCGTCTTCCACTACCAAGCAGTTCGCCGGCGGAATGCGCAACAGTTCCGCTGCCAGTAAAAACACATCCGGTGCTGGTTTGCTGTGTTTAATCTGGTTGCCATCGGCGACAGCGTCAAACAAATCTGCGATGCCAACTTGCCGCAAGATGGTCGGCGCATTCTTGCTGGAAGAGCCGATTGCGATTTTAATGCCCTGCTTGCGCAGCGCATTCACTGTTTCCAGCGCGCCGGGCAAAAGCGCGGAAGGAGTTAAATGCTGGATAAGCGCGACATAGTAACTGTTTTTTCGTGCAGCCAGCGCATTTTTTTCATCTTCAGTGTAGGATTTATTTGCGCGTTCCAGGATGATTTCCAAACTCTCCATCCGGCTGACACCGCGCAAGCGCTGGTTGATCTGCCTGTTAAAACAGATGCCTTCCTCGTCCGCCATCCGCTTCCAGGCCTCATAATGGCTGTCATCCGTGGTGACTAACACACCATCTAAATCAAATATCACTGCCTGTATCATTCGGTCCTCCTACCCCATCAGCGAGAAAAAATCCACCTGATTGGTGTCACTCAAGCCGCTTATAGCACCGCATTCACGGAGCAACTCGATGTTTGATGCGCTTAGTTTTGCTTTGTTTTTCAAGTCTTCAATTGAAATGTACCCGTCTTCTCTGGTTTGCATAATACCCTGTGCAGCTGCTTCTCCAAAACCGGACAAAGAAGTAAACGGGCAGCGAAGCGCACCGTCCTCAATCAAAAATTGAGTAGCATCGCTTTTGTACAAATCCACCGGGAGGAAGTGATATCCACGCAAACCCATCTCGTGAATAAGCTCCAGAACTGTAATCTCGTTCTCGTTTTTGTCAGTGCGTTCACGCTGTGGCATATCGTACAGGATTTGCAAATCACGCCTGATTATCTCAACCGGTTTTATCATGGTGAGCGCATTAAAGCCCTTTCCACGGATGGAAAAATAGGCCGCGTAATACACCAGTGGATGATAGATTTTGAACCAACCCACCCGCAGTGCCATGGTCACATAAGCGACGGCATGCCCCTTTGGAAACATGTAGGCAATCTTCTTACAGCTCTTAATGTACCAGTCCGGCACATCATGGCTGCGCATCGCCATTTCCATCTGCGGACTTAAGCCCCTGCCCTTGCGCACGCTCTCCATGATGTCAAAGGCCATCTTGCTATCAAGCCCCTTGTCCATCAACTCAATCATGATGTCATCACGCGTACAGATACACTCCGACAGGGTTGCGACGTTTTCCAGCACCAAGTCCCTTGCGTTGCCTGCCCATACTTCTGTCCCATGTGACAAGCCAGAGATGCGGACGAGATCCGCCATTGAATCAGGCTGGGTATCCTCAAGAATTCCGCGCACAAACGGTGTGCCAAACTCTGGAATGCCCAGCGTGCCTGTACTCCACCCCAGGCTTTCGGCTGACAATCCCAAGGCTTCCGGTGTGCGAAAAATGGACAACACCTTTTTATCATCCAGAGGAATCTGTGTATGGTGAATACCGGATAGTTCCTCCATCCGCTTTATCATCGTCGGGTCATCATGGCCCAACACGTCCACCTTTACCAGTACGTCGTGCATAGAGCTGAAGTCATAGTGGGTGGTGATGGTGTCCTTTTCCTGGTCGTTCGCAGGCCGCTGAATGGCGGTGAACTGATTAATCTCATACTCCTTGGGAAGAATCACCATGCCGCCTGGATGCTGGCCTGTGGTCCGTTTAACACCGATGCAGCCGTACGCCAAGCGGGTTTTTTCGGCGTGCGACAAAAACAACTCGCGTTCTTCAACATATTTTAGAACGTATCCAAAAGCTGTTTTCTCCTGTAAGGTTCCGATGGTGCCGGCGCGGAACACATAGCCCTTGCCAAACAGAGCTTCAACATGGGTATGCGCAGTGGCTTGATATTCACTGCAAAAGTTCAAATCAATATCCGGCACCTTGTCACCCTTGAAGCCAAGGAAGACTTCAAAGGGGATGTCAAAGCCGTCTTTTATCATCGTTTGCCCACAGGATGGGCAAGCTTTATCCGGCAGATCTAAACCAGTCTTCCCCGCGCCATCCACATCAAACTCTGATACATGGCAAGCTTCGCAGCGGTAATGCGGCGGCAGCGGGTTGACTTCAGTGATGCCGCACATGGTCGCCACGAAGGAGGAACCGACCGAACCCCTGCTGCCCACCATATAGCCGTCATCCTGGGACTGCTTAACCAGCTTTTTTGCGATGCTGTACAGTGTAGAATAGCCATAGCCGATGATGGCCGCAAGCTCTTTGTCAAGCCTTGCCCGTACCAATTCCGGCAAAGGGTTGCCATACCAGGCGCGCGCTTTCTGCTCACAAATCTGCCTGATTTCGTCCGCGGCCTCTTCCCATATGGGTAAGAAGGTGGTTTGGTTTTCCGGATGCGGCGGATAAATTGATATATCCCCAATCTTCGCCGCAATCTTGGCAGGGTTCTCAATCACGATTTCACGCGCCTTGTCATCTCCCAACCAAGAGAACTCCTCTAGCATTTCATCCGTTGTCCGAAAATAGAGGGGCGGCTGATCTTCACAACCCTCCTTTTCCAAAGGAAGGCTGTTTTTGATGATGGTGCGGAAGATGGCGTCCTCCGGGCTCTTAAAGTGAACGTCCCCGGTTGCGACGACAGGCTTGCCTGTCTTCTCACCCAGCTCGATCATCTTTTTATTCATGGCACGCAAAGCGTCCCGGCTGGTTATTTTGCCCAGCCTGACCAGCGGCTCATAATTGCTCTCGGGCTGAACCTCAATAAAATCATAAAATTCCGCGATTTTCGCTAACTCATCCATCGTTTTGTTGTTTAATACCGCCTGATAAAGCTCTCCTTCAATACAGGAACTGCCAAAGAGAAGGCCTTCGCGGTACTTAACTAATTTGTCCTTGGGGATAAGCGGCACCCTGAAAAAGTGCTTCATATGGGACAGCGAAACCATTCGGTTGATATTGGTCATGCCTTGTTGGGAGGAAACCAAAATGGTGATGTGATGCTGGCTGTTGCGGTTATACCCTGTGATCAGGCTGTTGATATCCTGGAGTGTGTTGGCGCCCTGGGCTTTGGCTTCCTCCAGCATGATGCTAAGGCACTGCGCGGTAGCTGTCGCGTCATGCACCGCACGGTGAGCGTTTTTAAGCACGACGCCCAGGTTCTTGCACAAGCTGGCCAGATTATAGCGCTTCATATCCGGATACAGCTTTTGTGCGAAAGCCAGGGTATCAATCTGCGGTAAATCAAAGGAAGTATCAAGGCGTTTTAATTCAGCGGTCAGGAAGGCCATGTCAAAGCCAGCATTGTGCGCAGCCAGAGGGCATTCGCCAATAAAGTCCATCAGCTGCGGCAATGCCTGTGCGGCCTTGGGCTGCCCTTTTAGCATATAATCCTGAATCTTGGTAATCTGAATCACCTTTGCACTCAGCGGCATCTCCGGATCAACCAACATGGAAAAGGTATCGGCTACTCTGCCATCTTGCAGCTTTACTGCGCCGATTTCAATGATACGGTCTGCAAATGGATTGAGCCCTGTTGTTTCAAAATCCAACACAATAATGGGTTCATCGATGCTTGCATTGGTTGCGTTGTTGATGATATCTACGTCATCAATCATCGTGCCTTCCATGCCGGGAATCAGTTTGATTTTATGTTTTTTGGCAGCAGCAAATGCTTCGGGGAAGGATTGCACAACAGCTTTGTCCGTAATCGCGATGGCTTGATGACCAAAGTCCGCTGCCTGCTTTATAATGTCTGACGCGCTGACCAAGCCATCCATATAGCTCATGAAGGTATGCGCGTGCAGCTCTATACGCTTTTCATCCTCCTTATCTTTACGAACAGGTAATTCATGGGCATTAATATCCCGTGCCATGATGGTCAGCACATTGTCATAGGTATCCATCTGGCACATACCCCGCACACGCACACCAGCGCCCGGCACAATCCGGCTGACAGTTTCCTCCACTTTGCGCTTCTCTTCCTCCGGGTCGCTTACGAAGTCGTTGTTATTAAAGCCATTGGCTCTTCCGCCCAGGAAAACTTTACACACGATGCTCTCCGTGTAATCGCTGACCACAAAAATGAGCAACACAGCCTCACTGCGCTGTATATTGCGCCGCTCCACGTTGATTATTCTGCCTTCAATCACCACGCGGCCAGAGGTTTCCGATAACTCTGAAATCGGTGTTGCTTGAGCGGCAATCGTGCTGCCAACAATCCGTTTATTATTCTTTTTTAATTTGGGTTTGCTGATCACCTGCTGGTTGACTGCCGGGATTTCCTCAAGCAGCGCTTGTTCACGTCTGCGCTCCTCCAGCTGCAGTTGCACCCTGGTCTCGTAATCATTGGCCAAGCGCATATGGATTGCTGGCTCAATTAAAAACAGGTCATGAATCGCTCGGCTCAGCTTTTGCTTTACTTCCTGCTTGTTCATATACTCATAGGCAAACGGGCTGGGCAACTCCAGCACAATCCCACCCTCATCCGCCAGCCACCGTATATCTTTCATATGCGTAGTCATAGCCGGATAATGTTTAAGCAGGATTGGCTCGATGGTTTGGGTGTAGTTTTCCGGGTGCTGCAAAAAGTCCGCTGCGAGCTGTGGCGAAGCGATACGCAGCGCCATATTCAGCTGAGGAAAAACGCGCTTTAAGTGCCTTCTTATCACTGCGAATTGCTTTTCCCCTACCAATACATCTGCAGTGAAATGCGCGATTGCCCGCTTTTTACTGGCATAATAATCAACGCACACCAAATGCAAACTGTCCTCAAGCTCAGGCAGCTGCTCGTAGATTGGTTTAAAAAAGGTGGATTCAAGCATAATCTTGCCCTTGTTTGTTCATCTGGTGTACGTATTCTTCAATCATTCTTAGCAGTTCAGGCACTGGATCCTCCGTGATTTTTTTTACAAACTGTCCTTTTTTATACAGCGCGCTTCCAGTTTTACCGCCGCAAAATGCGATGTCAGCCTCCTTGGCTTCACCTGGACCATTGACCACACAGCCCATGATGGCAACCTTGATAGGCGCAGTGATATGTCTTGTCGCGTCCTGCACACGCTGTGCAATGCCCTGGATGTCTACCTCTGTGCGGCCACAGGTTGGGCAGGATACAAGCTCCAAGCCTCCCCTAATCCCCAGGGCTTTTAAGATGCCGATTGCCGCTTCCGGTTCTGTAAGCGGACTGCCGGTGAGGGAAACACGGATGGTATCGCCAATCCCATCCAGAAGCAAGGCGCCAATGCCAATGGCAGATTTTACTGTACCCTGACCAGGCAAGCCGGCCTCTGTGACCCCCAGATGAAGCGGGTAGTCAAAGGTTTTGTCGGCCAGGCGGTAGGCTTCCACCATCAACCGCACATCACTGGCCTTGAGGGACAGCACAATCTGATCAAAACCAGCCCGCTCCAGCAGTCGCACATGTCCTATGGCGCTGTCCACCAGACCCTGAGGGGTGACTCCCCCATCCCTGGCTAAAATGTCCTTGGGCACAGAACCGGAATTGACCCCGATACGGATGGGTATCTGATGAGCTTTTGCACAATCTGCCACTGCCCGCACTGCTGCTTCATTACGCAGGTTGCCGGGGTTAATGCGCAGTTTGTTAATCCCATTTTCAATGGCCATGAGAGCCAATTCATGATCAAAGTGGATGTCAGCCACCAGAGGAATCCGGGTTCCGTCCACCAAAGGTCGTACCGCTTTAGCACAGTCCTTGTCATAAACAGACATCCTTACGATGTCACATCCAGCCAAACCTAATTGTTTGATCTGTTGGGCTGTTGCTGTGATTTCCCGGGTATCGGTGTTGGTCATGGACTGGACAGAAATAGGATGCCCCCCCCCAATTGTGAGCTTGCCCAGTTTTACTGCATGGGTTGTTTTCATCTTAGAACAAACGTACCAGGTCACGGAAGGTAATCAGAATCATCAGGGCAAACAGGAATATCATCCCGGCTGCATGGACATAGCCTTCCTTGCTGATGGGTTTGCCGTGTATGGCCTCTAAAATCAGGAAAAGGATGCGGCTGCCGTCCAGGCCCGGGATGATGAGCAAGTTCATGAGACCCAGGTTGATGGAGATCACAACCATCAGATAAAGATAGCCCTGGAACTTGGTGCGCTGGATTTCATCTACGATCATCTTGGTGATACCGACAACACCAGTGACTTCACCCGCGCCTTCACCTTTGGTGACCAGGTTTTTAATCGCGTTGAGCACCATGCTGCCAGCCCGGTAAGACATCTCCACACCATGCTGGAGAACCTGCACAAAGCTGCCCGGCACCAGTTTGACGGGCTGGGAGATGGCCATCATTATGCCAATCAGATTGCGGCCTTCTACCGGGTTATACAATGGGGTGATTGGGAGGAAGATTTGCTTCTCCACGTTGTCTGTCATCCGCTTGATGAGGATGGTTCGTTCCTTGTCTACTTCATCAGCCCCCAACAGTTCTGTCAGGTTGTCGGTGACTTCCTGGCCATCCAGGGACAGAATCACGTCTCCAGGCAGGATGCCAGCTTTCATGGCAGCCCCATCTGTTGATACTGATTGCACGACTGTTATATACGGGCCATCTGGGACGGGAATACCAGACAGGCTGAACAAAAGCACTGACACCAGCAAGGCCAGCACAAGGTTCATCAAGGGCCCCATGATGATGGTGAGCAGACGTTTTCCTACGCCAAAATTGTTGAACGCACGCGGGTCATCCTTAAACTCCCCCGACGTGTCATCCTCTCCATAAAAGGCGCAATAACCGCCTAAGGGAATTGCTCGCAAATAAAACGCTGTATCGTGTTTTTTGCTGTTCCATTTTAAAATCTTGGGGCCAAAGCCAATGGCAAACTCGCGCACTGGAATTTTGGACAAACGCGCAGCAAAAAAATGTCCGGCTTCATGGACAGTGATCAGAATTCCAAATAGCAGAATCGCTGCAAAAATGTAAAATATAGTCATGGCTCCTCCGTATTAGGTGGGGATTATTCCCCGGGCAATCGTTCTTGCCCGATCATCCGCATAAAGTATATCATCCAGGCTATCTGCGCTTAGATAGCCAATGTCATGCAACACCTGCTCCACCGTCAAGGCAATATCTAAAAAGCCAATCTTGCCCTGTATAAAGGCCTCCACCGCAATTTCATTGGCGGCGTTGAGTATGCAGCAGGCTGCTCCAGTGGCGTTTAAGCTTTCATAAGCCAGTCTGATAGCCGGGAAGCGCACAAGGTCTGGTGCCTCAAAACTTAAATTGCCGGATAGTTCAAGACGCAAAGACGGTGTTCCGTTTGATATCCGCTCAGGGAAAGCCATTGCAAATGCAATTGGTGAGCGCATATCCGGCATGCCCAGTTGGGCAAGCAATGCGCCATCCTTGAACCCAACTAAAGAATGGATAATGCTCTGCGGATGGACCAGCACCTCGATTTGTTGCGGTTTTGCGTCAAACAGCCATTTGGCTTCTATTATCTCCAGCGCTTTGTTGAACATGGTTGCAGAATCAATTGTAATTTTCTGCCCCATCTCCCAATTAGGGTGCTTGAGCGCATCGCTGAGTCTGGCTGTCTTCATCTCCTCCAGCGTCCACGTCCGAAACGGACCCCCCGAAGCGGTTAAGATAATCCGTTCAAAGGGATTGCCGTTTGCGCTTAGCAGCGCCTGGTAAATGGCGGAATGCTCGCTGTCTACAGGGATTAACGCTGGGTCCTCCGCAGGTGCTTTACAGGCATCCATCACCAGCTGACCGCCTGCAACCAGCGCTTCTTTGTTGGCCAGCAAAACGCGTTTCGAAGCTTTTCTGGCAGCCAGGACGCTGCGCAGTCCAACCATACCCACTACGCTGACCAGCACATCCTCACAAGGTGCTAAAGACGCGATATCAGTTAATGCGTTTTCGCCAAAATACCAATCGCAAAAACGTAAATCATCTGGAATCTGTACTTCTTTTGAGGTAAGTGCGGCCAATTTGGGGCGATGGCGACGAACTTGCTCAAACAGCGCTTCCGTTTGGCTGTGCGCGCTTAACGCAGTCACTTCAAAACGATCAGGATGCTGGCTGATGATGTCTAGCGCCTGGGTCCCAATGGATCCGGTAGACCCCAAAATGGCAATACGGCGTTTCATGGTCATCGCTTAAATCCAGGGCAAGGCCTGATAAAAATAGACCAGCGTGCCGGCGAACAAGATGCTGTCCAACCTGTCCATCATCCCGCCATGGCCAGGGAAAATATGGCTGTAATCCTTGATGCCGCAATGCCGCTTGACAAAGGAAGCGAACAAATCCCCAATCTGCCCTGCGATACCGCCCAAAAGGCCCAAAACAATGAAATTAATGACGGTGGGCACATTTGTTCCAGCAAGCAGGCCAATAAAATAAATCACAACCGCAGCTAAAATGCTGCCGACTAGACCGCCCAGGGACCCCTCGATGGTTTTGTTTGGACTGATAGCCTTGTTTAGTTTGGTTTTCCCATATTTAGAGCCAACAAAAAAGGCCAGCGAGTCGCCAACAACCGGGATAAAGAAGGCAAGGGAAAGCATCACACGCTGCAGGCCAACCGGCTCTATCCGGGTCATACCAAGCAAACTCATGCCTGGTAGCGCCACCGCAAACAGCGGGATGATGGAGGTCATCAAATCATCCAAACTCGGATCATCACGGAACATAATCAACGTGATAATTACAAAAATGATGACCGCGACTAAAATGACCAGCAACAGCAGATTCTCTACTTCGGTCAACAACAAGAAACCAGGAATGGCAATGATTAATGCGAACCAGGTGGGCCATGCCAATACATGATGTCCCGCATTTTTTAGCGCATTAAACAGCTCATGTAGCGCGATGCATACACAGGCAATCCACAGCAAAGAAAAGACCCAGCCGCCAAAATATAGCGCAAAAAACAGTAGAGCAAGCAAGGCTGCGCCAGTGATAATACGTAGTGTCATGTGGTTCTCCCTCCAAAACGGCGCTCGCGTTGCACGTAGGCTGCCAGCGCGTCCTGATAGTCTGCCACGGTGTAGTCTGGCCAAAGTTTTTGCGGGAAGAATAACTCCGCATACGCGGATTGAAGCAACAGAAAATTGCTGAGGCGTTGCTCTCCGCTGGTACGGATTAACAAGTCAACATCAGGCTGCCCTTTGGTATACAGGTGATGTTCGATGTCCTTCCAAGTAAGCGGTTCAGCAGAAGACCCGCCATCCCGTGCGTCTGCAATCAAGGCATTGACCGCGCGGATTAGTTCGTCCCGGGCACCGTAGTTCAAGGCGATATTCAACTGCATGCCAGTGTTTCCACGGGTACGTTCTTGTGCCATGATAACAGCATCCCGCGCACTTGCAGTCAGTGCGTTGATATCGCCAAGGATGCGAATCCGTACTTTGTTCTCATGCAATTCATCAATCTCAGAACGAAAGAACTCCACAATCAGGCGCATCAGCGCCGCAATCTCAGCCTCCGGCCTTGACCAGTTTTCCGTGGAGAAGGCATAAAGGCTTAACACCTTAATACCAATATTGCTGCTGTATCGGATGATCTCACGCAAGGCTTCCACACCTTTGCGGTGTCCCATCATGACGCTGAAGGCATGTTGTTTTGCCCAGCGTCCATTACCATCCATGATGATGGCTACGTGTCTGGGCAATCCTGGGTTTGGCATGCATTGGCCTCCGGGTCAATATCTCGAAAATAAGAACACAGCAACTGGTTGCTCTGAAAACGAACCACCCTGGCGGTTCGCTCATGTATATCCTTCAAATCTTTTTGCGGCATTGAAAACACAATATCAGGAACGATGCCCTGATGCGCCAACTGCTCCAGGGCCTGTTCAAGCGTCAGGCCGATAATAGAAGTCATGGCTTATACGGCCATGATTTCCTTTTCTTTTTCTTTGGCAATCTCGTCCACGTCCTTGACGGCCGCATCGGTCACCTTTTGCAGCTCTTCTTCTGCCTTGTACTTGTCATCTTCAGAGATGACAGAGTCCTTTTCCATCTGCTTAAACTGATCCATCGCGTCCCGGCGGATGGACCGTACGGCAACCTTGGACTCCTCCGCGTTGCGCCAAAGCAATTTGGTCAACTCCTTGCGGCGCTCCTCATTTAGTTCTGGAATAACCAAGCGGATAATCTTACCGTCATTAGCGGGGTTGAGCCCCAGATCACTCATCTGGATGGCTTTCTCCACCAGTGGAATTGCCTTTTGATCCCACAGGGAGATAATCAGCATACGTGGTTCGGGTGCGCTGATGTTGGCCATTTGGTTCAGCGGCGTTTGCGTGCCGTAGTAGTCCACCATGATGCGGTCAAGCAGCTTGGGGTTGGCACGGCCAGCGCGCAGGGATGCCAATTCGCGCCGTAGGACATCTTTTGTTTTTTCCATCTTATCTTTAGCGTTTTCAATCACAGGTTTATACATCCTGGCAGCCTCCTTGAATACATTATTGACATTTATTGTACAGAGTTTTATGCGCATTATCAACCATCAAGCTTGTTGTGAAAGAACTTTGATATTCTTCCTTCCTATCCCCCATTCACTGGCTGTACGGCATTAAAGAATATACCCAAGCACCTTTCTAAGCCCCGGAATGTTCCTCACTATCTGGTTGCTCCGCAAAATAATCCCGGTCTATTCCAATCACGCATTCATAGCGTGTGTCAAGGGATTGAGCGAACGAAGCAATGCGTTGAATCAGCGCTTGATCGTCCTGAAAGCTTTCCGGCACCACCAGATCAAAAATCAGCTTGGTTACGCGCTTGCCAGGTACTATCCGAAAATCGTGCATGGACAGCGGTGTGTCCTGTTCCTTTAAAAACTGGGCGATGCGCTGTTTGACCTCCTGCCCGGGCGCGTCAATGGGCAGTACCGGATCCATATGAATTGTAATAGGCAAATGAAGCGTTTGCAAAACTTCCTGCTCAATGCTGTCCACAACGTCATGCACATCCAGCAGGCTGGTTAAGGCATCCACCTCGACATGGATGGAAGCCATCATGTTTTCAGGGCCGTAATCATGCAGCACAAAATCATGAATCCCTTTAATCTGCGGATGTTTGCTGATGATAGCCAGAATTTTACTGCCAGTCTCTTTATCCGGTTTGCCGCCAACCAGCAGGGTTATTGTATTCCTGATGAGGCTAAACCCACTCCATAAAATGAAGCAGGAAACAAGCAGCCCCAACCAGCCATCCACCATAAGGCCCCAGAAATGCGACAGGAATAACCCAATCAGCACTGCAGAGGTAATCAGCACATCGTTGAAGCTGTCCTGCGCAGCAGCGTTTAATGTGGCTAATTTGTAAGCCTTTCCGCGTTTTTTATAGTAGATGTACAAAAAGATTTTAAGGGGGATGCCAAGCGCTGTGAACGCGGCAATCCACCATGTAAACAAAGGCTTGTGCGGATGAACAATCGCGTTGATGCTGGACTTTAGCAAATCAATACCAACATATAAAATGACAACAGCGATGGCAAGCGCACCGATATACTCAAAGCGTCCATGTCCAAGCGGATGGTCACGGTCCTCTGGTTTGCGCGCAATATGCATGCTCATCCAGGAGATGAGAACGGAACCTGTGTCGGACAGATTGTTCAGCCCATCCGCAAGGATTGATACCGAACCTGAAACGCTGCCGGCGATTATCTTACTGACAGCTAAAAGGGCGTTCACCAGCAACCCTACCAAAGACGCGCGCAGACCAATCCGCGCGCGTTCTTCCTGTTGTGCTTGTATCGTGCTCTTTTCCATCGTTTAGGGTAATTGTTCAATACATTTTGTGGGGCATACCTCAACGCAGGCGCCGCACAAGGTGCATTTCTCAGGGTCAATCAACGCCAGGAAGTTGTTGACGTGAATAGCATCATACTCACAGGCTTTCTCACAGCGTTTACAGCCAATGCAAGCTTTATCACAAGTCTCACGCGCATCGCGCGGTGCAGCCAGGCTTTGGCAGCGAACGGTGACGCGGGCCTTTTTGGGCAGCAGCTTAATCACGTTGCGCGGGCATTCTTTCACACACATGCCGCAGGCAGTGCATTTGTCTTCATCGATGACGACGATCCCATTTTCAATCTTCATGGCGTCAAAGCGGCACACGCGGACGCAATCGCCCAGACCAACACAGCCCCATTGGCACATGGTCGGACCGCCCGCAAGCCCCACAGCGGTGTGGCAGGTTTTAGGACCGTTGTAGTCATACCGCTGCTTAACCACATCCGTCTCGCCTTGACAAAGAACACGCGCGACAACCTGCTCCGTCTCTTCCGCGGTCTGACCCATGATCTCAGCCAGCAAGTCCAGCGTTTTCTGGCCGCCAGGAGTGCAAAGATCAATCGCCGCCTCGCCATTTACAACAGCAAGCGCGTAAGCGTCGCAGCCAGGATACCCGCAAGCACCACAGTTGGCGCCAGCCATCGCATCCCGAGCGAGTGTAAAGCGCTCATCCACTGGCACTGCAAATTTCTTGGAGGCAAAGGTCAATATTAATCCAAAGAGGATGCCCAGCCCACCCATGACGCCTGCTGCGTAAAGAATTGCGTTTAATTCCATTTGTTTAAGCCCTCCTTACATCTTGCCCAGGCCAGCAAAGCCTAAGAAGGCAACAGACATTAAGCCCGCAACCACCAGGCTGATAGGGAAACCCTTAAAGGCTTTCGGAATGTTGGAAGACTCCAGTCGCTCACGCACACCTGCCATCAGCACAATGGCCAGCAGGAAGCCAAGCGCACCAAACACGCCGTTTAAAACGGACCATAACAAGTTGTAGTTGTTGTCAATATTCAGGATGGTGGCACCCAGCACCGCGCAGTTGGTGGTGATCAGCGGGAGGTAAATGCCCAGTGCGTTATAAAGGGATGGCATGGACTTCTTCATGAACATCTCTACAAACTGCACCAAGGACGCAATGACCAGGATAAAGGAAATGGTAATCAGGTAGGTGAGCTGAAGCGGCACCAAAACGTAGTGGTATACAAGATAAGTAAACAGGGATGCAAGCGCCATTACAAAGGTCACCGCGAAACCCATGCCAGCCGCGGTCTCCACCTTGCTGGATACGCCCAGGAAAGGGCAGCACCCTAAATACCGGGAAAATATGAAGTTGTTGGTCAAAATGCAGTTGACCATGAACAACAGGAAATTGGTTAAAGTTAATTCCATTATACTTTCGCTCCTTTCCTGGCGTTAATCCGGTCAGTAATTGCGTTGACAATACCCAGTACCAGGCCCAATATGAGGAACCCGCCCGGCGCCATGACAGCTAGCAGCATCGGCTCAAAGGATGCACCAAACAAAGCGGTGCCAAAGATGGTGCCGCTACCCAAAAGCTCGCGGATGCTGCCGATAATAATCAGTGCGATGGTAAAGCCCATGCCCATACCAAGGCCGTCGGCCGCTGAGAGAAGTAAGGAATTACGGCTGGCAAATGCCTCTGCGCGCGCCAAGATAATGCAATTCACCACGATCAGCGGGATAAACAGCCCCAAGGCGTCATACAGCGCGGGGACAAAGGCCTGCATCAACAGCTGGACGATGGTCACAAAGGTTGAAATGACCACGATAAAAGCAGGGATGCGCACCTTGTCCGGTATAAGGTTGCGCAACAAGCTAATCACGATATTGCTGCCAAGCAGCACAAAACTGGCCGCCAAGCCCATACCCAGCCCGTTGGTTGCGCTGGTCGTCGCTGCCAAGGTCGGACAGATGCCCAACACAAGGCGAAAAATCGGGTTTTCGTTAATGATGCCATTCACGAAAACGCCGCGCATTGTCAGTTTTTTCTCATGCATGTTTCTTCACCATCCCATATACACGTCGGCTGGTCCAGCGGTCAATGAGCGGGGTTAAAATGTTCATCAGTAAAATCGCGTAGGTTACACCTTCAGGATACGCCTTGGTCATGCGGATGACCCCTACAAGGATGCCGCAACCAATCGCAAAAATCACCTGTCCTACCTTGAGCATCGGGTTTGTCACATAGTCTGTCGCCATAAACACAGCGCCAAAAAGCAAACCGCCAGACAATACCGCGCGCAGCGGATCGCCGCCCATAATCCAGGTCATCGCTGCTACAGTGCCCACAAACAGCACGGGAATATGCCACTTAATTGTACCTACAAACAGCATGTACAAAAACCCAATCAGAATGGCGATTTTGCATACTTCACCAATGGTTCCGGGGATATTGCCCAGCAGCAGGTCGTACAGTTGGTATCCGCCCGGGCGGATTAAGGGCGTGGCAGCAGAGATTACATCCGTACCTGCAGGTACAACTTCGGTTACACCCAGCACACGGGCAGGGATGTAATACACGCTCATCCTGGCAGGCCAGGAGGCCAACAGCACACCGCGCGCTAAGAGGGCGGGGTTCATGAAGTTGTGTCCAATGCCGCCAAACAGCTCCTTCACCAAAATAATGGCAATCGCGCTGCCGATGGCAGGCATCCACAGCGGCGCTTCAGCGGGCAAGTTGAGCCCTAAAATCAACCCGGTTACCACCGCTGACAGGTCCATCACACGAACAGGCCGCTTGGTCAGTTTTTGGAAAAGATACTCACATAGAATAGCGGAGACCACCGCCACAGCCAGCACCCAGGCAGCTTTTGTGCCAAACAAGTAGATGCCAGCGGCGGTTGTGGGAACCAGCGCGATGAGCACATCCAGCATCAGCGTCTGGGTGTTCTCCCGGTCTAATAAATGGGGCCCGGTGGAAAGACGAAGTTTCATTCCGCTACACCCTCCTTGCAGTTATTTTTTCTTTTGCTTCTTTGAATGACGCGCTTAGCTCAATCTTAGCAGGACAACGATAGGAGCAGGAGCCGCACACGGTGCAGTCCATCACATTGTGTTTCTTCATGCCAACCAGATCGGCCTGCTCATTGAGAACATTCAAATACTGGGGGTTAAGGCGTGAGGGGCAGGCGTCAATACAGCGTCCGCAGCGGATGCAAGGGGTGGCTTGCTGTTTCACCGCATCCTTCTGGTTAAGTACGACGATACCGTTGTTGGCCTTGGTCAGGCTGACTTCGGTGCTTGAGATACAAAGCCCAGTCATGCTGCCACCGGCGAAAATCTTGCCTGGCTCTTCAGCACAGCCCCCGGCTGCATCAATGGCTGCCTGGAAGCTGGTGCCAATGCGGATGCGAAGATTACAGGGCGTATTGACAGCACCTGTCACTGTGGTGATGCGGCTAATGAGGGGCTTGCCCTCAATCACAGCATCGGCAATAGCAGCGGCAGTGCCCACATTGAACACCACCACTTTGGCATCAATGGGCAGGCCGCCAGAAGGTACCTGGCGCTTGGTGACAGCATCAATCAGCTGTTTTTCACCGCCTTGCGGGTACTTGGTTTTCAAAACCGCAACCCGGACACCTTCCATGCCCTGGGCAGCTTCTTTCATGGTTTTGATGGCATCGGGCTTATTGTTTTCAATGGCAACAACACCAAAAAACACATTCATAGCCCGCATGATGACCCGAAGGCCTTTTAAGATACGGTCCGGCTCTTCCAGCATCAGCCGGTGGTCCGCTGTGAGGAAGGTCTCACACTCAGCCCCGTTAAGGATGATGGTATCTACAGATTTACCATCCGGAATCATCATCTTAATGTGGGAGGGAAAGCACGCGCCGCCCAAGCCACAAATGCCCGCGTCCTTGACCTGCTGGACAATCTTGTCAACGGGTGCACTTTCAGCAGAACCAAGTGGGTACAACTCCGCCCATTCGTCTTTTCCATCATTGGCAATCTCAATGCAAGTGCTGGCAGCCTTGCCCAGCATCTGACGGGGGCCAACCGAGATAACCTCACCTGATACACTGGCATGCACCGGGATGCCGATGCCGCCGACCGGCGTTGCGATCACCTGACCCATTTTGACTAGATCGCCCTTTTTCACACAAGGCGCGGACGGCGCACCGATGTGCATGTCAACGGGGATACACACCTTTTCGGGCACCAGGTCTTGAATGGGCAAGGAACTGGTTTTACCCTTGCCCTCATGCAGTTCCCTCAGCGGATGGATGCCGCCTTTGAAACTTAAATTCATGCTGTCTTGCCTGCCTTTCCTATCTTCTCAGCCTTATTCCGGCTTGTTTGCGTATGCTTCATTAACGGCGTCAATGATTGCTTGCATGGTGATGGTGGCACTGGTGGCTGTATCCACATTACGCAGGTTTTCCACCTTGTTATCATCCACGGCTTCGTCATCAGCACGGATGGCGAGCGGCGGCCGCTTTCCGATGAGCAGCTCAGCAAAGCCTTCCTGCAGCGCTTGCGCACCATATCCCCGGGTTTCAACAAAGCCGTCTTTCTCAATAGCAAACTGAGCAATGCTGCCATCCTCTGCAAAGGCGACCGTCACCTGAATCGGCCCCATAAAACCGGTCTTACTGACTGTAACCGCATCCCCTGTGACCACCAGCGTTTGCTTGGGGAATTGCTCCTCATGCAGCTGGTTGATGCCGCCTAATACTGCGGTGCTGGTGATGGTGGCGCCGGTAATCATATCAATGGTGTTCTCACCAGCTTCTTCATCTGCCTTACGCGGGTGCAGGGGCGGCAGCTTGCCAATGAACTGGTTTTTAAACTCATCCTCCAGGGCGGCCAAGCCAAAGCCCTTGGTCTCTTTAAAGTTTTCATCCCCAATATGTAAGAAATTGATTTTACCATCCGCATCAAAGGTGACGGCAACCGCAACAGGGCCAGCATAGCCGTCCTTGGCAGCCTTTAATGCGCTCTCCGGTATCTCTACCGGGACTGGTTCGGCCGTGGGTGAGGGCGCGGGCGTTGCGGTTGCTGCTGCCACTGCTTCACCAACAATGTTTTTATCCTCATAGGCTTTGTTGATGGCTTCAATCACGGCCTTGGTTGTTACTGTAGCGCCGCTGATGCTGTCAACATTGGTGTCCGTCACCTCTTCATCGCGACCCCGCAGCTGCAAAGGGATCTTTTTGCCCACAAACTGGCTGGTAAATTCGCTTTCCAGCGCTGCGGCACCATAGCCCTCTGTTTCGTCAAAATTCTCATCCCCCACTGTTAGTGCGGTAATGCTGCCATCATCCTTTACGGTGACCTTGACTGCCACCAGATTGTTCTTACCAGCAAAACCTTCTGCAGCGCCTGCATAGGTGGTGCCTTCTGGCGCGGCAGGAGCCACCACGTTCTTGGTATCATAAGCCTGGTTGATGGCCTCGATGATAGCCCGGCTGGTCACTGTGGCCCCGCTGATGCTGTCCACATTGGTGTCAGAGGCTGCCTCATCTTTGCCCCGCAGGGTCAGGGGCAATTTCTTGCCAAAAAACTGCTGGGTGTAATCGCTTTCCAGGGCAGCGGCACCATAGCCTTCCGTCTCGTTAAAGCGCTCATCCCCCACCTTCAGTCCGGTAATCGTGCCATCGTCCTTCACGGTAACCATCACATATACAGGATGGTCAGCATCGGCAAAGCCTCGGGCTTCCCCTGCATAGGACGTACCCTCTGCAACGGCAGTTTCTTTGCCTTCGTCAGGATTTATATAGCTTTTAACTTGCTTTGCCACATTGTTCACTGCGCCCAGCACCGCATTGCTGGTGATGGTGGCTGCTGTAATGGCATCCACCGCGTTGTCCTGCGCTGCGTCACCCAAGCGAACCGGGCTTGTTTTGCCGGCAAACTGTGCAGTGAAAGCTTCATCTTTGGCCTTGGCGCCTAAGCCCGGAGTCTCCGCGAATGCGCTGCCGCCCACATTGATGCCGGTGATGGTTCCCTCAGGTGTGATACCGGTAATGACCTCAATCGGCCCACCGTAGCCCTTGGCTTCCAACTTCCCGATATAGCCCAAAACTTCATCGCCTTTTTTGGCAATGAACAGCGTTTTTCCATCCTCCAAGGTCAATTCTTCAAAGGAATCGGCCTCCGGCATCACGTGCTTCTTGGCCTGCTCCTCTGTAGCAATTCCCTGCTGGCGGATTGGTTCCTTTGTCACCCCATAGGTGAGCGCCAGACCAAGCCCAGCCGCAATGGTAATTGCGCCCAGGACAATCCATGCGTAAATGCGGTTCTTCATTCAGTCAAACCTCCGTTTTACCTTCCCGGCTTAAAACTGTATTATTCAGCCGTTGTTTCATCGCGTGTTCAAGAGGGCGACCTAGCATCTCCTCCGCCAAGTCGTAGTCTGCATTCACTATCGCCTTGCGGATAGCGGTACTTGAGATGAGTTGCCCAGCCGGGGTCTTCACAGGTGGAATCACTGAAACCCCGATGCCCTTTTGTGTACACAGCGCTTTGAGCTTTAGAATGTCTGTATCCCCATTAAAGCCAAAGCGATGGTCATACCCCGCTACAATGTGCTTTGCGTTTAACTTGCCCAATAGCACCTGCTCAAAGAAGTCCAATCCGCTGGTGTACTGCAGTTTGTGATCAAACCGGCTAATTGCGATGCTCTTGATGCCATAGTGTTCAATCAGGTTCAAACGCTCTTTCGTGGTGGTCAATACCAACAGCTCTTCATCCGGCGCGATAACTTGCATGGGCAAGGGCTCATAGGTATGAAGAATGGGCAACAGGTCGTTCTCTTTTGCGACGCGCAAACACTCCGCAATCAACTTTTGATGCCCCAGATGAACCCCGTCAAACACGCCAAGGCAAACCACCGATGGCGTGACAGTACCACATGGGAGCGTCTCAAGCTGAAAAACCCTCATCAACCAACCTGCCAATCTGAACATAAATAGTACGGCGAACATAGAAAATATTAACATGAACAAGGGCATAAGTCAATGAAATAGCCAATGATTATAACCGTCTTTTACTTGTTTAAACAGTTCAAATCAATGGCTGAATGTACAAAGCAATTGTCTTTGTGAAACGAATGGAGGGATTAGAAATCCGCCTCCTCCTGATAAGCAATGTATTGTTCTCTGGTCATGAGTGTTTTGCGGGGCTTTGTGCCTTCGCTTGGGGTAATGATGCCCCTGCGTTCCATCTCATCAATCAACCGGCCGCTGCGTGCATAGCCTACGCGCAGCACGCGCTGGAGCATGCTGATGGACATCTGCCCCGCCTCTACGGCCATTTCAATGGCTTGGGGCAGCAATTCATCAAACTCGCTGTCGCTGCCGTCCATCCCCTCACCCATGCTGCCATTGGTGTCGCCTGATTCAGATTTTTCCACATGCTCAACCAAATCAAGGTTGTAATTGGCCTTGTTGCGGCTGCGCATGTATTCAACAGTTTGTTCCACATCTTTATCCGACACAAAACAGCCTTGAACACGGATAGGCTCTCTTGTCGTGGAGCGGAACAACATATCGCCATACCCCAGCAGTTTCTCCGCCCCTGTGTTATCCAGAATGGTTTTACTGTCAAACGGAGAGCTGACGCGAAAAGCAATGCGGCCGGGGATGTTTGCTTTGATGACGCCAGTGATGATGTTGACAGAGGGCCGTTGGGTTGCCAATATCAGGCAGATGCCAGCTGCGCGCGCCTTGGCGGTGATGCGTTTGATGCTGTCCTCAATCATCTTGCCGCTGGTGGTCATCAGATCGGCCATCTCGTCCACGATAACAATAATGCGGGGCAAGGGTTCCTCATCTGGTCCCAGGCGCTTGTTGTAGGCATCTAGGTTGCGCACGCCTGCATCCACCAAAATCTGATACCGCTCATCCATTTCCTGGCAGACCCAATCCAGTGCTGCTGTTGCTTTTTTTGCGTCAGTAATAACCGGCATCATCAGGTGCGGTACATCATTATAGGGCTGTAATTCAACGAATTTGGGATCCACCATAATCAGGCGAACATTCCGCGGGGACGCGCGATAAAGAATGCTGCAGATGATGCTGTTGATACAGACGGATTTACCGCTGCCGGTCGCGCCGGCTATCAGCAGGTGCGGCATATCCATTAACTCACACACAATGGGTGTGCCGGTGATGTCCTTCCCCAGCGCAACCGCGGTTGGGGAAGGGTTCTCCTTCATGCGGGTGGACTCTAATACATCACGCAGGTATACCTTGGTGGTTTTATCGTTGGATACTTCAAGCCCAACGAAAGACGTACCAGGAATGGGCATTTCTGCGCGGATATCCCCCTTGGCCTTGAGCTCAATGGTCAGGTTATCCATCACATTTCGCAACTTATTGACATTGATGCCCTCCGCCAATCGAATGGCAAAACGCGTGACGGTTGGGCCATGAACGATGTCATGCAAATGCGCGGTGATTTGGAAGCTCTTTAAGGTTTCAATCAGCTTCTCACCCCGCTTTAAATCCTCCTGCGTGGTATCTGTTTGGCTCTCCGGCGGCGGTGACATCAGCAAACGCTTTGGAGGCACTTCGTAATCATCAAGTGCCAGCTTGATTTGCTGCGGCTCTTTGTTACGAGTCATGCCATCCAACGATGTGGATTTGGAAGCTGTCTTCTGTTGAATGGGTACACGCTGACCGCTAAGACGAACCGCGGGATCGGTGTTAACAGGCACAACTGGTTGATTAGCAACAGGTGCGCGAACAGGTTCCTGCGCAGCCGGTTTGTTTGGCTGTTCGTCTTCCGCCACTTGTTGCGCGCCTGCTGACGGCTTGCTCTGTGCTGCAGATGCAGGGGCATCAAGCGCCTGTTGTGGCAGGGGGGACACTTTCATCCTCTCCTCAATTGGTTGCCTGAAAGCTGGTTCAGTTTGCGCCGGCCCGTCTATCGTCTGGGCTGTAAAAGCAGGCTCTGTTTTGCGTCTGGTCTGCCTAGCTGGCTTTTCAACCGGTTGATACACCGGCTGAACAAACTCTTCATAAATAAGGTCCGAGGTCTGAGGGATAAAGCCCGGTTCTGCCCTAGCCGGCTGTTCATTTTGGATAGTCGCTTCATGCTGTGTCGGATATGGTGCCGTTTGACCCCAGCCAGCGTTTTGTAAAGCGGGATCCGTATAGGAGTCAGTGTCCTGTGTAAACACCGGATCCATTGTCTGCTGCCACTGTCCTTTGGAAGTAGAAGTGGCCACCGATTGCGTGTATATATCCTCAGGATACATCTGCTGTTGCACTGGCTGCTCTTCCAACACCGGCTGTTGCGCAGCGCTTGAGGACGCGGGATGACTTCCGCCAGCAGCCTGCCTGGCGGACAAGCTGCTGATCTTCAGATTCAGCATGGTAAATAGCCTGACTGGGCTAACCCTTAATAGCGCAAAGACGAGTGCGATTATCAAAAAAGCATCCAAAACAGTCGCACCCAGGTTGCCCAGGGTAACAAACAGCGGATACGCCACCAACATCCCCAGCACACCGCCGCCGGGATAAAAATGATTATCACTGCGCAGGCCTTTATAACGGTGGTACGCTTCGTGCAGGTACTCCCCCATACTGTCAGGGTAGGGGGCGCCACGCATCGAGTTCAAGTTCTTGATGTAATGCATCAGGTGGGGATATGTCTGGTCATTCACCCGCAAGGTGAGGGTTAAAAATGCGCCTAAGCTCATCAAAAGAAGCAAGCTGATAAAAAACGGATAGAGCGATACATACCGCTTCGCGGATACAACCATGATGCATCCCAGCCAAATCACCATCACGGGGACGGCATAATACAACCCGCCACCCAGACCAATTGCCATGTATTTGAACAGGTTCAGCGCACCCGAAGCCGTTTGCAACATCACGCTTAACAGCAGCATCAAACCAAAGGCAATCACCGCCACGCCAAAGGGAAGCAGCACAGCCCCTCCCCTGTCAGTGGATTGGATGACATTTTTGGTTTTTCTTTTTGCAGCTGTGGACATTGTTTGTAGTCTTCCTTCTTATTTTTCAGTTTGCAGCCAAATCGTGTTCAACCAGCCGTCTCCCCCAAATACCAGGCGGAGTTCATGCTGATCAAGCAAATAGGTGCTCATTATGCCTTCCTGCAGTCCGTAAAGGGCTGCTCCTTCCTTAGTCAGCGGCAATGTGATAAAGGGTGAACTCAGGGCATTATCAGTATCTTCCTGGGTTGCCCACTGTCCGGTGATGAGACCAAACAAGTTCATTCTTTGGCTTATTATCCCGGATATCGTTTCTCCATCCCTGGACAGCAACACCGTTCCCCTGAACAAATCATCTTCCAGTTGATATTTCTCACCGTCTGGAAAGCCTTCTGGGTCATGAAGCAAACTGTGCTGTGAGATTACCTGCTCTAGAGAGTCGCCCAATTTCACTGGCAACCCGGGCAAATATCCTATCCGGACGGCTTCCTGTATCTGGTCTTCTATCTTCTGTTCGTTAGGTTTTAGCAGCGCAGGTACCTGCAGCGCGTTAAGCAGGGAGCCCTCTGTCAGGTTCAGCAAAGGTTCAAGCTCATGATACAGGTAGTAAATGGATGCGCTGCGGCCAGAGAGCCAGGACATGCTGTTTTCAGGATAGTAAAGACCAATTCCGGTGTCTGTCACCAGCAGCCTGTCCAAAGGTGCTGGGCGCAATGCTTCCACGTCCAAATAGTTGGACAAGTCCTGAGAAAAAACCTCCTCAAGGTTGTCTTCAATCCACTCCCGAGCTTTTGCTTCATCCAGGAAGATGTCTTTAGCTCCAACCGGTTGACCATTAGCCAGGTCAAACATCAGCGGAATGGTTTGATATCCTAAGCGCCCGTTTGGCATCCTGCCCTGCGCAGTTAGTAGCACAGAAAACAGGTCGTGTCCGTTACTTGCTTTCATCAGCCAGTTTTGCTGGGTTACCTTCAGGTTACCTTCTGTACCGGCATCGAGTATCAGCAGGGTGTTCAGATGTTGTTGTGCCGCATCCTGAATTGCCTTATTGATGCTGTCAGCAACAAAGGCATTGGACAGGCCGTCCAATCTCGGCAATTCTATAAAAGACTGCTCATCCTTTGTCCAGGTGATTTGTTGTGCAGCTTCTGCAAATGCGGTGGCGGCATATGCTCCCCACAACAAAAAACATGCCATTGCAACTACTAAGACATTTTTGGTAGTATGTCGCTTTTTGACGTTCAATTGTGTCAGAGGTGTAGTTTTCATGCCCTTTCCCCCCTTTGCCTGATTGTACAGCAGCCAGGGGGTTGTTGCAAGTTTGAAACAACCGGAAACAATTCTGTTATGAAGTAAACCCTTCAGGGTGTTACAGCATAGCCAGGTTTATTGCTCCTGCCTTCCTGTCTGGCAAAATTTTCCTCGTTCTTCTTTAAGTAAATGCGATACATTTCCTCTGCATCCAGGCCGGCAGCTAAGCACATGCTGAGGAAAAAGTGCAGGATATCCACCAACTCTTCTTTCAGGGCTGGCTCATTCAATGGCTTTTCGTTTTTCCACCATTTAAAGTTTACCTCGTCCAGCAGCTCTGCCATTTCGCTGAGCATGGCAAGGGTGTACTTCTGCATCCAGGTTTGTGCATCAATATCATGCAGGTGCCTTTTATCCTTGATTGCATCATTCAGGCTTTTTTGAATGCTCAGCATATGTTCCAGGCGGTCCATTTCTTTCCCCCTTATTTCAGTCGTTTGCTAATCTGTTTGCCCACAGCCGCCAATACAGATTCATGTCCTAAGGTGAGCCGCATGATGCGGTTCACATCCCTTAATGTCACCTTCCTTAGCTCTGCCATGGTCTCTTTTTGGTCAATGGTTTTGTCATGGATGAGTTTCACACTGCCCATGGCGGCCATGCGCTGGTATGCGCTTTCCATCCCCAGAGCAAAATTGGTTTTCATCTGGGCCATGGTTTGCATAAACTCCTGCTGGTTGATGCCTTCCTTGATTAGAAGCGCTGCTTCGTCCTTGATCAGTTCTATCACCCGCATCACCTTCTTGGGTGTGCAGGCAGCGTAGACGGTAAACTCACCGCTGCCAGGGAAAGCTATAGGTGCTGAATAGATGTTGTAAACCAGGCCTTCTTGCTCCCTGATTTTCTGAAACAGCCGGGAAGACACGCCGCCTGCAAATGCTGTGGAAAAAGCTGCCATGGCAAACCGATCCTCATGCATGCTTTCCAAGCCAGGGTAACTTAAACAAATATGGGCTTGCTCCACATCCTTGTTCAGCGTCAGCGTCTGCTGTTTAGTATGATAGACGTTTTCAGGGAACGGTCTGTTCTCCTGCCCCTGCCACTTTGAAAAGGCTTCTTCTGACCAGTCTATCAATTGGGCGGGATCAAAGCGCCCTACTACGGACAGGACCGCATTCGCGGGCTGGTAGTGCTTGGACCGGAAGGCCTGCAAGCTGTCCAAGGTATGGCTGGCGATGCTTTCCTTGCTGCCCAGGATGGTCTGCGACAGGGTTTGATCCTTATACACCCCTTCGTGCAGCAGGTTGAACACCAGATCTTCCGGGCTGTCAGCCTCCATGGCAATCTCTTCCTGGATGACCTCCTGCTCTTTTTCAAATTCTATCTGGTCAAACTGCGGGTTGATCAGCATATCAGCCAAAAGACTGATGGCCTTGCCCAAGTCTTTATCTGTTGTGCGCGCGTAATAACTGGTCGCCACCTTGCTGGTGGCTGCATTGACATTGCCGCCCAGCATGTCAATTTCTTCTGCAATCTGCCGCGTGGATCTTGTGGCAGTGCCTTTAAAAGCCATATGTTCGATGAAGTGGGACAGCCCGCTCTCCTCTGATTGTTCCATGATGGAGCCAGCTTTTACAAAAACACCCATGGATGCACTGCGCAGATACGGCAAACGCTCCATCAACAGGGGCAGGCCATTTGATAAAACATGTGAATGAATCATGCTACTCCTTGTAACCTGCAGGAAACGGCTTGTCTTATCGGAAGACAAGCCGTTTGCAAGCATTCAGGTTGATTGCTTAGTTGTTGCTGCGACGGGGTGGACGGCCATCACGGCGGGGTGGGCGGGAACCGCCTTCACCACCAGGACCCGGCCGGTTAAAGGTGCGGGGCTTGTACTCCATGTCATTGCGCAGCAGGTTGATACGCCCTTGGGCATCAATCTCCGACACTTTGACTTCCACCACGTCACCAATTGACATCACGTCCTCCACCTTCTCAACGCGTTCATTGGCCATCTTGGAGATGTGCAGCAGGCCATCCTTGCCGGGCAGCAATTCGATGAAAGCACCCATGGTACTGAGAATGCGCACTACTTTGCCCTCGTAGACTTCACCCACTTCAACATCCTTGGCAATGCCTTCGATGATGCGACGGGCTTTGGCGGCCGCCTCCTCATCCGGGGTAGCGATGGCAACTCGGCCATCGTCCTCAATATCAATCTTAACGCCTGTATCAGCGATAATTTTGTTGATCATCTTGCCGCCCGGCCCAATCACCTCACGGATTTTGTCCGGGTTGATGAAGAAGGTGATAATCTTCGGCGCGTATTTGCTCATCTGGGTACGAGGCGCTGGTAAGGTGGCCAGCATGATTTCCAGGATGTGCAGGCGGCCTTTCAATGCCTGCTCCAATGCGCGCTTTAAGATGGGTTGGTCAATGCCCTTAATCTTGATGTCCATCTGGATGGCGGTAATCCCGTTCATGGTGCCGGCCACCTTGAAGTCCATGTCGCCCAGGAAATCTTCCAGGCCCAGGATATCGGTGAGCACTGCAACCTTGTCACTGACCTCATCTTTAATCAGGCCCATGGCAATGCCAGCCACAGGGGCTTTGATGTTGACACCGGCGTCCATCAACGACAAAGTGCTGCCGCAGACGGAAGCCATTGAGGAGGAGCCATTGCTGGAAAGGATTTCGCTGACCAAACGCAGGGCGTACGGGAAGTCGTCCTCATTGGGAATAACAGGGTCCAAGGCCCGCTCTGCCAGGGCGCCATGGCCAATCTCACGGCGGCCAGGGGAACGCATCCTGCCAGCCTCGCCGGTTGCGTAAGGCGGCATGTTGTAATGGTGGATATAACGCTTGGAGTCCTCGTTGGACAGGCCGTCCAGAATCTGGGCGTCCCGCAGGCTGCCCAGTGTGGTCACAGTCAGTGCCTGGGTTTGGCCACGGGTAAAGACTGCGCTGCCATGGGCGCGGGGCAGGATGCCCACTTCGCACCAGATGGGACGAACTTCATGCTCTCCCCTGCCATCAGGACGGATGCCTTCATCCAGAATCTTCCGGCGCATGATTTCTTTGGTCAGGTCATACAGCGCATCGCTGACTTCGCCGTCCCGCTCGGGATAAACTTCAGCAAAATGGGATTTGACCTCTTGCTTCATCTGGTCTTCCCGTTGGTGACGCTCTTCCCGGTCGTAGGTGGAGAAGACGTGCTTCACCTTGTCATAGGCAAACTCCCTGACTGCAGCGACAATGTCTTCGCCAGTGGTGATGAGGGGAAACTCCCGCTTGGGCCTGCCAATTTCAGCCACAATCTGCTCCTGGAAAGCAATCAATTCCTTGATGGCTTCATGGGCAAACAAAATGGCTTCCAGCATCACGTCTTCGCTCAACTCGTTGGCGCCGGCTTCCACCATCATGATGGCGTCCTTGGTGCCTGATACCACAAGGTGCAGGTCGCTTTGGGCGCGCTGCTCCTCATCGGGGTTCAAAACCAACTGATTGTTGACGCGACCAACCAGCACAGAGCCAGTTGGGCCAGCCCAGGGAATATCGCTCACTGCAAGGGCAATCGATGAGCCCAGCATGGCGGGGATGTCCGGGGGGTTGTTGGTGTCGACAGACAGGGAGGTGGCAACAATCTGCACGTCGTTGCGCATGCCATGGGGAAACAGGGGGCGCAGGGGGCGGTCAATCAACCGGCAGGTCAGCACCGCTTTTTCTGTGGGACGGCCTTCCCGCTTGATGAAGCCACCGGGGATTTTGCCAACTGCGTAGTGCTTCTCTTCGTAGTCCACGCTCAGCGGGAAGAAATCCACGCCCTCGCGGGGTTTGTCAGATGCCGTGGCGCTGACTAACAGCGCGGTGTCGCCGTAGCGTACCAACGTTGCACCATCAGCCTGCCCGGCGTACCGCCCAAACTCAAAGCTAAGGGGCCGCCCGGCAAATTCCATTGTGTAGGTTTTGTGTTCCATTCTTTCTCTCTCTCCTTCTTCCGGCGCTGGCACTGCCATGCGCCTTTCCATCAAAAAAGCCGAAACCCGCTTGCCGGGTTTCGACCGCTTGTTGTCCTTTACTTGCGCAGTTCCAATTCGGCAATCAGGCTGCGGTAGCGCTCTACATCGGTGCGCATCAGATAATCCAGCAGTCCCCTGCGTTGACCAACCATGAGCAGCAGGCCTCTGCGGCTGTGGTGGTCCTTCTTGTTGAGCTTCAGGTGCTCATTGAGGTGGTTGATACGCGCGGTGAGCAGCGCAACCTGTACCTCGGGTGAACCGGTGTCGCCCTCATGACGGGCAAACTTTTCCATAATCTGGGCTTTTTGGACCTTATCCATGGGTATCCTCCTTGTATTAGCGGGTGGCACCGCTTTGTTATCCCCGCAGGCACAGCAACGCGTTGGAGAATCGCAGATCCGTGCTAACGGTTAATACCACAAGTGACATATTACCACAGGTCATCCCCTTTGTAAACCACATCCCCTGCGCGTATTTCTTGTTTGCTTTGGTATGATATGGTATTATCTACAAGGTTAAACCCGCAGCAAGCCGCCTTTTAGCTTGCAAAATACAAGGAGACATGCATGGCACAAAACTACACATCCGAAAATATCCAGGTGCTGGAAGAGCTTGACGCGGTCAGGCTTCGCCCTGGTATGTATATTGGCTCGACAGGTTCAAGGGGGCTGCACCATCTGCTTTGGGAGATTGTGGACAACGCGATTGACGAAGCGTCCAATGATTTCGCTACAGAGGTCGCTGTCACACTGCATTCGGACGGCTCTGCCAGCGTGTGGGATAATGGGCGTGGTGTCCCGGTGGATGAACATCCGGTGCTGAAGATTTCCGGTATTGAGGTCATCTATACCAAGCTCCATGCTGGCGGCAAGTTTGACCATGACAACTACAGCTATTCCGGTGGTCTGCACGGGGTCGGCGCATCGGTTGTAAACGCCCTGAGTGAATGGATGGAGGTGGAAAGCTTCCGCGATTGGACACATTGGAAGATCCGTTTCCACACAAAGGTCAACCCAAGGACTAAAAAAATCTTGCCCGGGCAGACAGATGAAGGCCTTGTGCGCGTTGGCAACACACGTAAGCGCGGCACCCTGGTGCGCTTTTTGCCGGATGCGGCAATCTTTGAAGAGACGCAGTTCAATGCCGAATTGGTGTCCAGACGCCTTCGTGAATTGGCCTATTTGAATAAAGGGATCATCATCAAGTTTACGGATGAGCGGGCAAGCGCGCTAAGCAAGGAGACCAAGACCTTTCAATATGATGGCGGCATCTCAGACTATGTCACCTTCCTCAATACTGACAAAAACCCACTTCACGACAGCATCATCCTGCTTGAAGGCACACGGGATGATATCGTGATGCAGGCAGCCATTCAGTTTACGGATTCCTATACAGAAAACTTGTTTTCTTACGTCAATAATATCCCGACCGGCGAAGGCGGCACACATGAAGTAGGATTCCGTACTGCGCTGACCAAAGCGTTTAATGACTACGCGCGGAAGATTGGCGCGCTAAAAGAAAAGGACAACAATCTGTCCGGTGAAGACTACCGCGAGGGAATGACAGCTTTGCTGGCGATCAAGGTACCCAGCCCGCAGTTTGAAGGGCAGACCAAGGGACGTCTGGGCAATACAGAGGTTCGTCCAGTCATTGAGGCGCTGGCGCTGCAAAAGCTGTCCGAATACCTGGAAGACCTGCGCAACGCTGCAGTTGCGCAAAAGATCATCGAAAAATCGATCAAATCCGCCAAGGTCCGTGAGGCTGCGCGCAAGGCGCGGGATGTTGCCCGCACCAAAAGTGAACTGGAAGCAGCGCCTCTGGTAGGCAAGCTGTCCAGCTGCACCGGACGTAATCCTAAGGAAAATGAACTGTTTATAGTAGAAGGTGACAGCGCTGGCGGCAGCGCAAAACAAGGGCGCGATCGCCGCTTCCAGGCCATTTTACCGCTGCGCGGCAAACCATTAAATGTAGAAAAAAAGCGGATTGACCAGGTGCTGGCCAATGAGGAGTTTCGCTCCATCATCACAGCGCTGGGCACGAATATAGACCGGGACTTCAACCTGAAATCCTTAAAGTATGACAAGGTAATCATCCTTTCAGACGCTGACCAGGACGGCGCGCACATCCGGGCGATTTTGCTGACCTTCTTCTTCCGCTACATGAGGGATTTAATCAGCGCGGGCCATGTCTACATCGGCATGCCCCCACTATATTTAATAAAAACGGGCAACAAAGAGCTGTATGCCTACGACGACAAAGAGTTAAACAGCCTTCTGCCAAAAGGAAAGAACTACACCCTGCAACGCTACAAGGGACTGGGCGAGATGAACCCGGAGCAGCTTTGGCACACTACCATGGACCCAAACCAGCGCAAGCTGACCCAGGTGACCATTGAAGACGGAGCCGAATCCGACCGCCTCATCACTATATTAATGGGCGATAAGGTAGAGCCGCGGCGGGAGTATATCAGTCAAAACGCGAATTTCAACAAGCCGGATCTGTTCCTTGACCGGCAATCCTGAGGAGAACCATGGCGAAAACGAAACAACCATTTGAACAGCAACTCAATGAGGTCATCCAGTCTTCCCTGGAGGAGGTGCTGGCGGGCAGCATGATGCCTTATGCAGAGCACGTGATTATGGAGCGTGCCCTGCCGCGGGTGGAGGACGGTTTAAAGCCAGTCCAGCGGCGGATTCTGTATACCATGCATGAGCTTTCCTTAAGCCCAGACAAGCCGCACCGGAAGTGCGCGCGCATTGTCGGGGACTGTTTGGGCAAATACCACCCACATGGGGAAACATCTGTCTATGACGCCTTGGTCCGCATGGCACAGTTCTTTTCCATGCGCGCGATGCTGGTGGACGGCCATGGCAACTTTGGCTCCATTGACGGAGACACCGCAGCCGCCATGCGCTACACAGAGGCACGCATGTCCCCGCTGGCGCTGGAGATGCTGCGTGACCTGCAAAAGAACACTGTCCCCCACCGTCTCAATTTTGACGATACCCTAAAGGAACCGGATCTGCTTCCAGCACGCTACCCCAACATGCTTGTCAACGGGGCATCCGGCATCGCTGTTGGCCTGGCGACCAATATCCCACCGCATAATTTACGCGAGACCATTGATGCTACCATCTATTTAATGGAGAATCCAAACGCAACATTGGACGATTTGATGCGTATCCTGCCGGCACCGGACTTCCCAACAGGCGGTATTTTGCTTGATACCAAGGAAATTCGCGCAGCCTATGAAAGCGGACGCGGAAAACTGACCTTGCGCGCCAAGGTGGATATCGAGCCTGGGAAATCTGGCAGGCATCTGCTGTGCATCACTGAAGTACCCTACCAGGTTAACAAGGCGCAGATGCTGGAGAGAATCCTTCGCCTGTCTGAGGATAAAAAAGCAGCGCTTGGCGGGATTTATGACATCCGGGACGAGTCTGACCGCACAGGTTTAAGGGCTGTCATTGAGCTGAAACGGGATGTGGACCCGCAGGCTGTCCTCGCCTTTTTATACCGTTATTCTGATTTGCAGGTCACCTTTGGGGTAAACATGGTTGCCATTGCCGAGGGCAAACCGGTCTTGATGGGTCTGATTGAAGCGCTGCAGCATTACATCAAGCACCAGAAAAATGTGGTGACCAAACGCACACAATACGACCTGGACCAGGCCAAACACCGCCTCCACATTTTAGACGGCTTAATCACAGCGGTGGATAACCTGGATGAGATCATCGCTTTAATCCGCGCGTCTAAAAACGCGAAGGAAGCTAAAGAGCGCTTGATCACACGCTTCGCATTTTCTGATATCCAGGCGCAGGCGATTTTGGATTTGCGTTTGCAGCGTTTGACTGGCCTTGAAATTTTGACACTGCGTGAAGAGCATGCCACAACCGTCAAACTAATCGCAAAGCTGGAGGCCATCCTTCAGCACGAGCGCAGGCTCATCGCGGTTATCAAGGAAGAACTGCTGGACATCGCCAAAAAATACGGGGATGACCGCAGAACCCAGATTGTCAAACAGTATGAAGAGGAAGCAGCCCTCATTCAGGCGACTGAAGTGCCAACGCCAGAGGAGACAATCGTTGTCATCACCCGCGGCGGCCAATTACGGCGCATGCATAGAAGAGTGTATGAAAAATTGGAGTTCCCCAGCACCCCGAGCGAACAAAACTGGTATGTATTCAACGCCATGACGGATCAGACGCTCCTCTTCTTTACCCAGATTGGAAACTGCTACCAGGTGCCTGTTGCGCAGATTGAGGAATCATTCCGGCCGCGCGATCGCGGTACCGTGCTGGCTGGCGTGCTCAATGGCCTGGAGGACGGCGAGGACTGCGTCAGCGTCATCCTGATGCCCAATAATGATTTGTTGAATGAACCGGATTTGTTCTTCTTTACACAACGCGGGATGGTTAAGCGAAGCCTTTTTTCGGAGTATGCTGTCCGGCGCAGCAAGGTGGCAGCCATTGGTCTGGCAAAGAAGGATACTTTACTTAGTGTCACCACCTTGAAAACCCAGGATGATATCTACTGTCTGTCCAAGGCTGGCATGCTCATCCGTTTTTCAGCGGACGAGGTGTCTGCGACCGGCCGCGTGACCCGCGGTGTCATCGGTATGCGCACTTCCCAGAAGGACTGCTTAATCGCTGCAGGCGGCATTCAAAACAGCGATATGCTGTTGTTAATAAGCGAACGCGGCTATATGAAGCGCGTTCCCGGCAGCATGATTGACAGCCAACGCCGCGCGGGAAAGGGCGTGCATTCCTTCTACTTCAACAAAAACGGCAACAATGGCACCTATGTTGCCTCGGCCTTCACCGCTGATTTTCCCCGATCCTTCACGGTTCTTTCCACACAGGGACAGGCTGTCCCCTTTAATACGGAGGACATCACGATGCAAAAGCTCAATGAGCGCGGCAAACCTTATGTGATGGCAGTATTGGATGATGTGGTATGTGATGTGCTGCTTTAAATGCCGCTTGTGCTTCCTCTGTCCAATTCTTGACAGGTTTGCGCTACATCACTAAAATTATCAGATAAGCGATTGACGATGAGGAATGGATGATACATGCACACAGCCCGGCTTCTTACGACCCCTAAACAAGCTTTGGTCTGGCTGCTGATTATCGCCGCGCTGGCGTTCTTTTTGCAGATGTCCTTTTTGCCAGCGGTTAGCTTTTTGGGTGTGGGCATTGTCCTCTTTCCCATCGTGATTTTGTTGGCAATTGCACTTGGCGGCATTTTACCCGCGTTCTTTGGCATGGTACTGCTGTTAATCGCGTCTAAGGTTGTGTACGGCAACGGCGGGCTGTGGCTGGCTGTTTATCTGCTGCCGATGGCGGTTGCCTTTGCTGTCTGCCTGGAGTTGCGCGTTCCTTTTTTCAAAACAGCATCGATCGTACTGATTACCTTTGTTCTTAGCATGATGGTTGTTTTTATTGTCTTTCAGAGGGAAGCCGGCGGAAACCTCTATGATGCCCTTGCAAAGGAGGCAATCGCTGGGCTTGAGCGTTTCCCTGCACGCGACAACCTCCTATACACCTTCTGGCGGGGCGGCCTGTTGTCCCACGGTCAGGAGCCAGGTTCGCAATTGTTTGAAAGCACCCAGTATGGCGGATGGACCTTTAAGCCTGAGGTCATCGCTGAGTTTTATAAACAGATTAACGCCCGTGTTACCATGCTGTCAGCAAGCTTGCTGCCTGGGTTGCTCACCAGTTACAGCATTACCACTGCTTTTGCCGGAAGTGGTCTTGCGTTAAAACTGGCAAGCCGGTATGACACCGCGCCCAACCTGGACTTGCCGTCCTTTTCCAAATGGTTTATTCCCAAATCGCTAGGGCGGCGTTTAGCAGTACTGGCACTGGGTTACCTGCTGACCATCCTAAGCGCAAACCCTGTAATCCGGATTGCTGGCCAGATGATGTACAATGTGTTCTTTGCACTGTACGCAATCCAAGGGTTGAGCTATCTGAATTTTATGATGAAACGGCGCGGGATAAGACCGTTTGTCAGATTCATTCTTTTGCTTTTGCTGTTTATAATACTCTCCCCTGTAACGATGATGATGGGTGTGTATGACCAAGTGATGGACCCACGCAAGCTGCGGGTAGAGCAGGACAGCATTCAACCTTATCAACAATAAGCTGAAATAGGAGGCCGACATGAAAGTCATATTATTGCAGGACATACCGGGAACTGGAAAGCGCAACCAAATTATCAACGTGTCTGATGGATACGCGCGCAATTTTCTGTTCCCCCGCAAATGGGCCATGGAAGCCACGCCCAAGGCGGTGGCAGAGGTCGAGCGCCGCAATGAGATTGAGCGTCAAAAGGAAGCCGCACGTATTCAGGAAGCGGAAGAGCTGGCAGCGAAACTGAAAGGCAAAATCATCCACTTGGAGGCCAAGGGTGGTGAACGCGGCAAACTATACGGCAGCGTCACAAATCAAGAAGTCGCTGATGCCTTAAATGCCCAGCATCAAGTTGAGATTGACAGGCGGAAGATTGAGCTGGCGGAGCCTATACGGACCGCAGGCGACACAGATATTACGATCAGCCTCTATTCCGGTGTCAAGGCTGTTATGACAGTCCGCGTCACCTCTGTTCGCTGAGTATGGCTCATAAAAACAACGACACCATCGGAGGGAAATTTGAGCACCTATTCCACAGGTGATTTAGTCCGTGTTTTGCCGCAAAGCATGGACGCTGAGCGCGCTGTGCTAGGCGCCGCTATGAGAGACCCCGCCGGCCTGTTGCTGGTGATGGAGTCCCTGGTCGCGGATGATTTTTACCACCCGCAACATCAGGTGATTTATCGCGCCATGGCTCAGCTGTTCGCGCAGGCGCGCAATGTTGATCTGGTTACCATGGACGCGGAGCTGTCCCGGGTAGGCGCTCTGGATGGCATTGGTGGCACAGAATACCTGATCAACCTGACACAATCAGTGCCAACCACCGCTTTTTTGCGTCACCATGTGGAGATTGTGCTGGAAAAATCCACCTTACGCAAACTGATTACCGCTTCCAATGATATCAGCCGCACCTGTTTTGAACAGCGCTTGGACATGGCGGAGACACTTGCCTACGCGGAAAAATCTATTTTTGACATTGTCATGAAACGGACGGGCAGCGAACAACTGACGCCCATTCGTGAAGTGATGAAAAAAACTTTGGCGCAAATAGAAGAGTTGGTGCGCAACAAAGGCAAGATTGCGGGCGTGCCCACCGGGTTCTCTTTACTGGACCAGCTCTTAACCGGTCTGCATGGCGGTGAGTTAGTTATTGTTGGCGCACGCCCCAGCATGGGCAAGACCAGTTTTGTAATGAACATCGCGGCTTATGCCGCGCGCTTTGGCAAATCCATCGCGCTGTTTAGTTTAGAAATGCCCAAGGAACAGCTTGCCATGCGCATGCTGTGCGGGGACGCGCGGGTAAATATGCAAAGTGTGCGCAATGGCGCCCTGAGCAGCAAGGATTGGCAAAAACTGTCCGAAGCGCTAGGTCCTTTATCTGAAACACAGATGTTTTTGGATGACAGCTCCTCCCTCACGCCAGCCCAGCTGCGTTCCCGGTGCCGCAGGCTGATGACCGAGCGCGGGCTGGATCTGATTATCGTTGACTATCTGCAGCTGATGACGGCTGATGGCCGGACAGAAAACCGACAGCTTGAGGTGAGTGAAATCAGCCGGAAACTAAAGGGCATCGCGCTGGAGTTGAAGGTGCCCGTGATGGCCTGCGCGCAGTTGTCCCGCGCCAATGTCAAGCGCACGGGAAGCATAAGGCCCGTTTTGAGTGATCTGCGCGATTCCGGATCCATTGAGCAAGATGCTGACGTAGTTATGTTTTTGCACAGGCCCTATTATTACAACAAGGAAGACAACGACCCCAGCCAGGCAGAAGTGATTGTCGCCAAGCAGCGAAACGGCCCGCTTGCTACCGTTGACCTCACCTGGAACGAAGACTTTACCTTATTCGAAAACCGTTATGTACAATCAGGAGCATATGATGAATCAAACTAAACTGAATCAACTGCAAAAGGACCAGCGCTTTGAAGGCTTCCTGATTGTCAGGTCATCCTCAAAGCGTGTCAATAAAAACGGCGACCCCTACCTTGATATCAATTTGGCCGATGATACTGTCGAAATGAACGCCAAAGTCTGGAACACGGATGAAGCTGCCCCCGAGCCCGGCACGGTGCTCAAGGTGCGCGCCACCATCACAGAGTATAACAACCGCTTGCAGCTGCGTATTGAACGTATGCGTGAAAGCCAGCCTGATGACAATGTTGACATCTCCCAACTGGTGGCGGCTGCGCCCAGGCCAGCGGACGCCATGTTCAAGGTGCTGACCGACGTCATCGACAACATGCAAAACCAGGTGCTAAAGGACATTGTAGGTGAGCTGCTCAAGCGTGCTGCTGACAAAATCCTGTACTATCCCGCCGCGCAAAGCATGCATCACGCGGAACGCAGTGGTTTGCTTCACCATCTGACAGACATGTTATCCGCAGCCAAGGCCATTTGCGGCTGTTATCCCTACCTGGATGAGGATTTGGTGATGGCGGGTGTCATTGTGCATGACCTGGGTAAACTGACCGAAATGGATGCAAACCAATTAGGCGCAGTGTCTGAGTATACCAAGGAAGGCATGCTGCTAGGCCATATTGTGACCGGCATTGCGGATTTACGGGACGCCGCGGTGGTTTGTGGTTACAAGGCAGATGACGAATACCCGCTTTTGTTATCTCACATGATTCTTAGCCATCACGGCATCCCCGAATATGGCAGCCCGCGGCCGCCCATGTTTCCGGAGGCGGAGGTGCTGCACTGGCTGGATGTGCTGGATTCGCGTTTAAACGCCATGCAGGCCGCACAAAACCGCACCAAACAGGGGGTCTTTAGCGACAAGGTCTATTCCTTGGATCGCAGAGTCTATCATCCTTACTATTTGAATGAGGAAATCACCGGGGAGGACAGTGCGCCGCTGCCTTTTGAGGGTGATGAGGACATGATGCAGGAGGCAGATGCCGTTCCCCTGCGCGCTCGTCGTGATGTGGATGCGGAGCGTGCCTACAACCGCTTTTTATAGGCTGTGCTTTAATGCTTGACGCTGCAACATAAAATTGTTACAATAATCTTACGAAAACGTCAATGGTTTCCGATTACGGAGGAAGATGCTATGAAGAAAGTTAGTTTAATTCTTTTGCTGGTGCTAACAGTGGTATTGCTCGCGGGTTGCCAACCGCAGAAGGACGCGCTACCCGCTGAACAACCTGGAGTAGAGGAGCAGCCTGCGGGTTCGCAGCAGTCCCCGCTGGATCTGGTTGGCCAAACAGAAGTAGAAGGCCTGCCCGAAGGCTATGACCCCTCCGAGGAAGAGAGCGAAGGCCTCCCGATTGTGGAAGGCGAGTTCAGCAAGGAAGGCATCGCCATGCACGCAGGTGCTACAGCCATCCCTCTGGATCCTGTGGACATGCCTTCCCCCACAAAGCGGCCTGATTTAACCTTCACTTTCGCTTCCTATACTGCTTCCAAGCTGGGCATCACCTTTGAAAGCGTGGCAGGTTACATCGTGGACGACAGCCAGGCGGATGTCTATGTGCTGACTGAGCCTATCGAGCAGCAAAAGGACAATTATTCTGTTGTGTTCACCTTTTCTAAGTCAGCGGTCAACACAGGCTATACCCTCAACAACCTAAAAGCGGACCTGAAAACCTTTGCAGCTGACCTGGGCAAGGTCAATTATCAAAAATGGAGTGTTTCCAACATCGCGGAACGAACCTTGCTGGGTAAGCCTGGCTGCTACGTCACCTACCGCGGCGTACAGTATGACGGTACCATTGTAAGAGGCCGTGTGCATATGGCGATCTTGGACAACAACCGTGTCCTCGCTATCCATTACACGGGCCCTGGTGAGTACAATATGGACTATTCCAACAACGTGTTTACGCGCATCAGAAGCACCCTAAAGACCCTCTAAGCTGCTGACTATTCCCCTTCACCGCCGGGAAACGGCGGTTTTTTCTTGCGGCTGCAGCTCCATTTTTAGCTGGATGCCTTCCTCACCCGGAAAATCTGCTGGCAATTCCGGCAGTTCATCCAGGCTTTGAATCCCAAAATGAGATAAAAACTGTGCCGTCGTGGCATACAGGATGGGCCTGCCCAATGTCTCTTTTCGCCCCACATCCGCAATCAAGCCTTTTTGGCTGAGGGACTGCAGCGAATAATCGCATTTCACACCCCGAATTGCCTCCACCTCCTGCCGGGTGACCGGTTGCAGGTAGGCGACAATGACCAAGGTCTCAAGCGCAGACTGGGAGAGGGATTGGCGTTGTACCGGCTGCAGGACACGCTCTACATAGGTGGCGTAATCAGCCTTGCTGACCAACTGCACCATGTTAGCAAAACGCTTGATGGAAAGCCCCCGATGGGCGGCTTGTAGTTCCTGTTCTAAATCATTAAGCGCGCTGTGTACTGTCTTTACTTCGTGACCTAAGGCATTGGCTAAGGTTTCAATGTCAATTGCTTCTCCATACACAAACAAGATGGACTCAATAATCCCGCATAAACGATCATTCAGCACTGATTTTGACCTCCCGTCTGTTACGCATCAAAAGGATTTCCGCGTCACTGCTTTCCTGCACGACCTTCAGCCGCCCTTGTTTGAGCAGCTCAAGCAGCGCCAAAAACAGGGTCACCACCTCGTTACGGGAAGGGCTCTTGCTTAGCAAACCGGCGAATCCTACGCTCCCCTTCCGGGTCTTTTGCATGATGTTCTTCATAAAAGTGGTCACAGAGTGCTGATCTTTGCGGATAATTTTATGCTTTTCTGGTGCCAGCTCGTCCCGCTCGAGTAAACGCGCGCTCAGTTTTGCAAAGGCTTCAATCAACCCCTCCAGGGTTAAGCCTTCCAGCTCATACACTGGCGGCGGCAAGGGGAATTCATCCGGCAGCTTGCTAAACAGACGCGAGGCGGCTAGCTCAAAATCCTGCATCTGTAAAGCCAGTTGCTGAAATTTTGCATATTCCTCTAGTTGGCGGATAAGTGTGGTTTCCGGGTCTTCCTCATCCTCCTCTGTCTGAATTACAGGTAAAATGGAGCGGCTTTTAATCAGCAGCAAGGTCGCGGCCATTTGAATAAACTCGCTGGCTTCTTCCATATCCATGCTATCAGCGTTTTGAACAATCTGGATATACTGGTCGGTTACCTCGGATACAAAAATATCCTTAATATCGATCTTGGCGTTGCCAATGAGCTGCAGCAGCAAATCAAGCGGCCCCTGATAATCCTTTACATTAAATACAAGGCTCATCGGGATTATCCAGCTTGAAACAGGCGTAGCAGCACCGGCAGGATAAAGCCCTGCACACCGTAGATTGCTTTTGTGATCCAGTCGCCAACAAAATTTGTGGTAAACAGCAAAATCAGCAACGCAATGTGCATATAGCGGAATATTTGCCCACCCATGTGAATCCTGCCTTTAAACATGATGTCATTCACTACATGAAACCCATCCAGCGGTGGAATCGGCAACAGGTTAAACAGCCCCAAACCCAGATTAACCAGAGCCAACTGCAGCAGGAAACGTTGCACATGTAAAAGCCAGGGGGTATGAAGCACCAAACTCAACGTCTTCACGTTCTCCGGGAACAGTTGCAGGTAAAAGCCATCTTGTTGAAACCCCAAAAAGAATTCCAGGCCAAAATAAGCCCGCGCTTCGGGCAAATACAGGGACTGGCTAATGAAAATGCTGAGCACAGTTGCCAAGATGAACAAAATAAAATTGGTGGTGACACCGGCTAAGGAAACCTTTAGATCGTCTTTCCAACCATTGCGATAGCGGCTGGGATTGACTGGCACGGGCTTTGCCCAGCCGATGCCCATTAAAAACATGCTGATGGTGCCGATTACATCCAGATGTTTGAGCGGATTGAGGGTTAATCGGCCCAAATCCTTTGCGGTGGTGTCCCCGCAGCGATAAGCCACATAGCCGTGTGCAAACTCATGCAAACTTAAGGCCAGCAGCACAGCCGGCGCGCGATATGCCATGAAGTTCAGAAACCCCCAAGGGTCCTGCTGCAGCCAATCCAACAATCAATCAATCTCCTGTATCTCGTTTTTCTTGCATGAAGCAGCCACTGCCTGGTCAAAAGCTTCTTTTGCCATCTCGCGAGTGACATAATTAAGGGGTGAAAAATTGCCATTCAGCGCAGCCTGCAGCTTTTCAGCCGCTTCTTCAAACCGCCCCGCCTCCTCGTCATACTTAGAAAGGAAATAGAGGGTGTCAATTTGATTGGGGCGGTTTTCATGCGCCTTTTGAAAATATGAAAGTGCCTTCTCCTTGTCGTTTAACAAGCGGTAATAAATCTGTCCCAGATTGTCCAGGGTGATGGAATCCTCATCGTCATAATCATATGCTTCCATGTTGTATTCAAGCGCTTTGTCTGCATCCCCCGTTTCAATATACAAAAAGCCAAGGGCTTGATAGGTCAGGCTGCAAGGGTTTGCTCTGTGGGATGCTTCAAGCGTGCTGATGGCTTTGTCCAGGTCCCCCAATTTCCATACGGCGATAGAGTAATTCATCAGTAGCTGCTGACGTTTTTCCTCCGTCAGATCTGGTGCCTTTTGTGCTTTCACCAGCATCTCCCGTACCTTGGCAAACGCCCCTTCTTGACCGGAACGCAAAAGAAGGACACTGTAGGGCAAAATATAACGGGCCTGTATTACGCCTTCGTCATAAAGGGCTTCATAAAGGGCAAGTGCCTCTTCCTTGTTTCCTCGCTGGTGCTTCAGCAAGGCCGCGCGAATCTTTAGCCGGTCCATGAATTTAGCCACTGTTTTCCACCTTTCTCATCAAGCGCAGGCTACGTTTTTGCAAATCAAGATAATCGCGGTCCTCTGCCGCAAAAAAACCAATACGCTCGGAACAATATAGCATGCCTTGCCTTGCGATTTCAAGCGCGCGCGCTGGGTCTTTGAAGCGATGCTCATAGATTTTGGCCAAGCTGATAAACACTTTCGGGTTTACTGCCCGGCTTTGCCGCAAGGTCTCATATTCGTCTGCAGCTTCTTGATCCCGCCGCTGCTTCCGGTAGATCTCCGCTGTCCTAAGCCGCGCGATATCCAAAACCGCTTGATCTGAGCAAGCCCTGTAACAGGCAATCGCCCGGGTATGATGACCTTGTTTTTCATACACAGTTCCAAGGCTTAACAGATCCTGTTGATGCGGTGTTTCAAGCGGGTTTGTGTGCAAACCGACTAGATCCAGGAACAGGAGTGATAAAGTGATGATGTCCTGATCGTTATGGCGCAGCACATCTTCCAGCAATCCTTCATCACGGTGCTTTAAATACTCAAAGAACCGTCCAGGCACTTCTGAGCCGGGCAGGTCATCCTCCCTGGTAAAATTGAACACCAATTCTTCCATGCGGTTGAGTGGGCAGCGGCCCAGGCGCAGCTTAAAGATTCGCCTGGCAGCATGAAGCAAATCCAGGTGCAAAACGTTCGACAAATCAAACTGCAAACGGTTCATGATAAGTCGGCTTTGCAGCAGCGGCAGATCAAAGCTTGCGCCATTATAGGTAAGCAGACATCTGCAGCCCTTGACCCGTTCCAGGAAATCTTCAAGCAGCAGTATCTCTTGATGATAATCCCGCATCAACACTTGGGTAATATGTAGTTCGTCGCCAATTATCTGCCCATACCCAATCAAAAACGCGATGGTGCCTGCGCCGCGGGCAAGTCCTGTTGTTTCCGTATCCAAAAACAGCAGCTCTTCGGGCTTGCACTCTATCTGGACGTTTTGATTGCTGATAAAGGACATTATTTCTGCCGTGAAAGCGCGCACCTGCTGACCCTTCAGGCTGATTCGCCGCTTGCGAATCAGGCAAGTTTCCGGCAAATGCGCCTGCGCCGTTTGCTTGATTGGCTGTGCGCTGATTAATCTGTCATACAATGAGGACATCGCTAAGGATTTGAGCCAAAGAAGAGTTCGACCTCCTCCTCATCCTCATCCGTCCAAGGTGCCGCTGTGGGTTTGGGGGTAGGATAGGCGTAGTACAGCACATCCTCATAAGTCTGTTCCGCTTTCAACATGGGAAGGGTTGCCTTGCGCAGCGCTTCCGCCTGTTCATCTGCTTTTGCATTTCGTAAATCATCCAATACCGACGGGTGATTCCCTTCCATCAGCTCCTTAATGAGGCCTGAGAGCAGGACATGGTTTGCGCCGCGAAGCACATACTCGGGCAATTGTTTGGCGTGCTCAACATAGATTTCAAGCGGGATGTCCAGGTCATGCATCGCGCTTGCGTGTGCGATGCCAACATAGCGAAAATGCCATGGCTCATCGCTTACCCCGGTGACCTCCCGCCAAGCCGTTTTATAGCGAAGGATAAAACCAAAGCGATGCGCGTTCTCCCCCGCCCATTTCCCTTCCTGCGTTTCACCAAAAGCCTGGCTGAGGTTGAGGTGGGAAGGTGCCTGCATGTCCATTACCAAACCAAGCTGGTGTTCGCTGCTGCCAGGCGGCGCTACCCTGCGCTGGGCTTTTTCGCGGCTACCAACTTCCTCAATCTTTGAATTGAACAATATCTGCTGAATCCCATAGGCACGGTAGCCGCTGGTGGCATACAGTGTATACCCTTCTTCCATCAGCGCTGCGCCAAACATCTTTTCAAGCGCTTGCGCTGCGTGTGCCTGCATATGAATCCGTTCTTTCAAACTGTCCTTGCGGGTACTGACCTTGGGCTGCGTCAGGTTATTGGGCACATAGGTCTTGCTGATGCGATTGCTTCGATTCACCAAGGCCAGGTCACCACCCAATTCCAAAATGGAACCTGCTTCACTTGGTGCCGGTGCGGGCGTCGTTTCGGGCTCCGCAATGCCTGCACTCACATTTAGAATGATAAAGAGAGCACATATCAATAATACAGCACGTGTTTTCATCAGTTACACTCCAATATCAAGACCCAAAGAACGAAACCTCACTGTCCCCTTCCTCGTCCGTTTCGTCCAGTTCAATCACAGGCGGCGGGGCGTTTAACTGGCGACATAGTTCAAGGAAATCACCGCCGCGGGACTCATAGTCCTTAATAGCTGCTTGATACTCCTCTGTGAACTCCTCCAGTGTCAGGCGGTTTTCCATCATGTATTGCGCCACTTCCCGTCCCACATATCGCAGGTGCCATGGCTCATAAATAATCTTTGTAATCTCCTGCTTTTCAGGTAGGTAGCGGATAATAAAGCCAAAGTCCGCGCAGTTGGCCTCAATCCATTGCGCTTCCGCAGTCTGTCCAAAAGTGGGTTTCATTCCGTCCCGGTTGGCCCATTCCTTGTTGAGGACGTCCACACCCAATCCCGTTTGATGGTCAGATGTGCCCGGCTTGGCCACCACACCGTCATCCTTTCCGTATTTGCTAATACGGTTTGAATACATGGTGCTTTGTGTCTGGTAGTTGCGGTAAGAGCTTTTTACATACAGCTCATAGCCTGCTTGTTCCCCGGCTTTGAACAGCTCATCAAGTGCCTCCGCCGCCTCCTTGCGCAACTCATGCGGGCCGCTGACGCTGCGCAGCCGCACACGGAGCAAGTTGTTTGGCACAAAATCAGACGGCAACACAGCGTCCTGATTCACCAGGGTAAGGTTGCCGTTTTTATTCTCCAAGACATTCGCGGGCAGGACATAGGTCCATTCTGGCTGGCTACTCTGCTCAGCAATTACAAACAACGGGGTCAGCGCAAGTAGCGCAATCAAGAGGCAGAGTTTAATCCTGTGGCTGTGATGCATGGCTCAAGAGGCCTCCGTAAGTCGTCTTTGACAGTTCTTCAATGTAGGTTTCCAGCGGAATATCCAGCTGGTAAATCGCAGTCGCGTGTTCCACGCCAACATAGCGGATATGCCAGGGCTCGTACGCGTACCCTGTGATCTGCGTCCAATCTTCCTTGTAACGGATGATAAAGCCAAAGCGGTGTGCGTTCTCCGCGACCCATTGGCCTTCCTTGGTTTTGCCAAAAGAACCATTTAAACCGCTGCCTGAGCGGCGGCCTATGTCCATTGCCAGGCCCAACTGGTGTTCGCTGGCACCCGCTGGCGCGACATACAGTTCCGCCATGCGTTTGCCGCTGTTGGTGATTTTGCGGTTGTAGATGATCCGCTGGGTTGCATAGCTTCTAAAGCCGGATACGGCAACCAAGGTATATCCCTGCTCGCGCGCGCTTTGAAACAGCAGTTCCAAGGCCGAAGCCGCCTCCTGGCGCATCAGGGTTTCACCACTTATCGTCTTTACCTGTGGTTTGACCAGGTCCTTTGGCACATAGTGCTCCGTTAAGCGATAGGTGCGGTTGACCAGGTAGAGATTCCCGCCCAGGTTCGTTTGCGCGACAATCCCCGTCACACTGCTTTGGACAAGTGACAGGCAGAGCATAAAAATGGCAACGAATTGTCTCATTAACGCTATTCCTGCATAAAAAGCTCTGGATACTGAGCTTGTAGGCGGTTCGCGGATGGTTTGCCCATCCGGACAGTTACACGTGTGCCTTCCCCTTCGTGGTCTTCCTGAATGATGCGGCCCATTCCCCTGATTTCGCTAAGAAGTTGATATTTGCTAAATGGAATAAACAAGTCCAGGGTACGCTCTCCTTTACGTAAAATATCGACAATCGCTTGCATGAGCTCATCGATTCCCTGCCCAGTCTTTGCAGATACTTTCAGGGTGCTTTTTGGTAAGAAGCGGTGTTCTGGTAGCGCGATGTCCCATTTATTGTATACCTCAATGCGTGGCTGTTCGCAAGCGCCAAGGGTTTGTAACACGTCCTCCACCGCCTTTCGCTGATCTTCCGCGTTGGGGTTGGAGGCGTCAGAAACGATGACCAGGACTTCCGCGCCCATTGCCTCATCCAGGGTGGATTGAAAGGCTTCAACCAGGTCGGTTGGCAACTTGCTGACAAATCCGACCGAGTCAGTCAACAAGAACTCATCTCCATCCGGATGCGTAATCCGCCTGGATACTGTATCCAGCGTCGCGAACAACTGGTCTTTGACCAACACATCTGTTTGAGCGATCAGGTTCAGCAAGGTCGACTTGCCGGTATTCGTATACCCCACCAGCGCAACGGAGGGAATGCCACTGTCCTGTCGGTTCTTCCGCCTGATATCCCGTTGGCGTTCCACCTCCTTTAATTCTTCCTTGAGGATCTGAATCCGTCGTCTGATAACGCGCCGATCCATCTCCAACTTGCTTTCACCAGGCCCTCTGGTTCCAATCCCGCCCGCCAGGCGGGATAGGGACGCCCGCGCACCAATCAGGCGGCTGGCACGATAGTTCAGCTGTGCCAGGCTCACTTGTAGCTTGCCCTCACTGGTAGTCGCACGCTGTGCGAATATATCAAGTATCAGCGTTGTCCTGTCAATGACCGGAATCCCAAGCGCATCCTCCAGTCGGTTTACCTGGATACCGGACAGCTCATCATCCACAATAATCAAGGTGGCTTCCTTGGCTTGAGCATCCAGCGCAACCTGGGCCGCTTTGCCGGAACCGATATAGGTTGCAGGATCCGGCTTGCTCTTCGCCTGCAGCGCGGTACCCACTACCTGGGCGCCAGCGGAATCAGCCAAAGCCTGCAATTCTTCCAGCGATTGAAGGCTGTCTGTGCTGATCAGATAGGCGCGTTCGGTCTGATCCTGCGTAGTAATTTCCTTGATGGTGGCCAACTGATCATTTTGGTTGATAGTCCACATCAGTTGCGGATGATTCAGGTGTTTGACTGGTATCGTAGTGATAGGACCAGCCTTGAGCGCGCCCGTCTCATCAGGCGCTAGAAACGATAAAGTGGCACCGGTTAGCTGCCCCTGGGCGTCCACGCCCAAGGCGCACATCGCGTCCAAGCGCAGGCTTAGAATGGCAGACATGTCTACTTCAGATAGCGTTGCCTCTCCGTTTGGATGCGTATGGATACAGCGCACACGGCTAAGGCGTGTATCGCTGCGACGCTGACCGAGATCTTGCAGGGTAACCCTGTCCGCCTGGCCGATTGACACATCCAGAACCTTGCCGTTGCGCGCGATATAGACCGCAATTTCACGGCGGATGACAGCCGTCAATGTAGCCAGCTGATGCGCTAATTCCAGTGGTAAAAAAACGGTTGAATCAACTTCTGTATCATACAGGGTAAGCAGTTCCTTCTTGACGCTTTCCCTGATGCCCTCCAGGTTACCAGTCAGTTCCGTCATTCTTTCTCCTTTAGTTCAAGACGCGCTTTGTAATCCGCAATAGCGGCCCGCACTGCTTCTTCCGCCAGGACGGAGCAGTGCATCTTTGCCGGCGGTAAGCCATCCAATGCTTCTGTGACCGCCTTGTTGCTAACCTTCAGCGCTTCCTCCAGCGTCTTTCCCTTGACCATCTCTGTTGCCATGGAGCTGGTGGCAATGGCGGCACCACAGCCGAAGGTCTTAAAGCGCACGTCTGTGATGATGTTGTCTTTGACCTTGATGTACATTTTCATGATGTCCCCGCAACGGGCGTTGCCAACCTCCCCAACGCCGTCAGCGTCCGCAAGAGCGCCCACATTGCGCGGGTTGTTGAAGTGATCCATCACCTTATCAGAATACATAGTGTTCTCCTTGTTCATACAGCGGCGACATGGCCCGCAAGTTACTGATGATGAGCGGCAGCTCTTCTTTTACTGTATCAATCTCTTCCTGTGTGGTCAGTGATGATAAGGTCAGGCGCAGGCTGCCGTGCGCAATCTCATGCGGCAATCCGATAGCCAAAAGGACATGGGATGGATCCAGTGAGCCAGATGTACAGGCAGAGCCGGAGGAAGCCGCAATGCCAAGCAAATCCAGCCGGAGCAACAAGGCTTCACCTTCCACATACCTTACAGCGAAGTTCACGTTGTTTGGCAGGCGCAGGGTTGGATGCCCGTTCAAGCGGACTTCGGGTACGTTTTTAAGGATGCTTTGTATCAGATCATCCCGCAAGGCGGAAATCTTCTTTGCGTTTTCTTCCAGCTTAGTGACGGCCTTGGTTATCGCAGCACCTAAACCAACAATGCCTGGGACGTTTTCTGTGCCGGCCCGCCGGTTGCGTTCCTGCGCGCCGCCTTGGATAAACGCAGGTAACCGGGTTCCTTTGCGGACATACAGTGCCCCAACCCCCTTGGGTCCGTGGAACTTGTGCGCAGAAAGTGAAAGCGTATCAACCCGCCAATCCCTTACATCAACAGGGATTGCGCCAATGGCCTGCACCGCATCCGTATGAAAGGCGATACTGTTCTCTTTCGCTATTCTGCCGATGTCTGCGATCGGTTGGATGGTGCCAATCTCATTATTGGCCGCGATGACAATGATCAAGATGGTATCAGCTTGAATCGCTTTTTCAATATCCCTAAGGCTCACAAGGCCATGCTCATCAACTGGCACATAGGTGACTGTGAAACCTTGTCTTTCCAAATCCTCCAAAGGATGCAGCACCGCATGATGCTCAATCGCGGTGGAAATGATGTGTTTTCCCTTATGAGCGTTCGCACTGGCAAGCCCCTTAATAGCCCAGTTATCACTTTCCGTCCCGCCGGAGGTGAAGAAAATCTCCGCCGCAGTGCAGTTTATGGCATTTGCCACAGCGCGCCTTGCTTCCTCCACCGCTTTGCGCGCGTCGCGTCCTGTCGCGTAGATGCTGGAGGGATTGCCGTAGTGGTCAGTTAAATAGGGCAACATCTGCTGCAATACATGAGGGTCAAGCGGGGTAGTCGCTGCATTGTCCAAATAAATCCTGTTCACGTTTATCCTCCAAGCGTTCGGAAACGTCCGACCACAGCATTATATCACGAATAGTGACAATTAAATGTTAAAAAACTAATGTATTCCAGTGTCATTGAACTGCTGCGCGTATTTGCGTTTCGCTATCCTTGATAGCTGGGCAAGCAGGCGCTCATTGGCATTATCCTCAACCAATTGTTTGACTACATGGGAAGTTTCCTCAACGAGCTTCATGTTGGAAATCCCATAAACATTCATCACTTTACCATGCTGGCGTGTGCCCAGAAACTCTCCTGGGCCGCGCAGTTCCAGATCCTTTTGAGCAATTTCAAAACCGTCATTGGTTAAAACCAAGGTCTGCAAGCGCTCATTGGACTCCCCCAGCAAAAAGCACCAGCTTTCCTGGCTGCCTCGTCCCACACGTCCGCGCAGTTGGTGCAATTGTGCCAGTCCAAACATGTCAGCGTCCTCTATCACCATGGTCGTCGCATTGGGCACATCCATTCCCACTTCAATGACGGTTGTGGAGACCAAGACCGCCGCTTTATTTTGATAAAAACGTTCCAGAGCATCCTGTTTTTCTTCCTCTGGCTGACTACCGTAGGTGAGGGCCATTGGGACATCTCTCAACGCGCCGTTTCTCAGTTGATTATAAAGCGTAGTAGCTGATTGTTTATCACTTTCACCCGCATCGCTATCCTGTACCAAAGGGCAAACTAAATAGCTCTGTTCACCGGCTTTTGCCTTGCGTTTTATGTAGTCATATAGACTCGCGCGTTTTTCCTGAGGTACAATCCTGGTTTTGACTTCCTGTCGTCCCGGCGGCAGTTCGTCAATGATGCTGACGTTTAAATCACCATACAGTACCAGTGCCAAAGACCGTGGGATGGGCGTTGCGGACAAAGCCAGGATGTGCGGCACAAAGCTGTCCGCCTTGTCAGCCAAGCGTTGGCGTTGCTTCACCCCAAAACGGTGTTGTTCATCTGTGATAACCAATCCAAGATGATGGTATGCCACCGTTTTACTGATTAGTGCATGTGTACCAATCACAAATTGCCAGGTACCATCCCTGATATGCTGAAGTGCATCCCTTCTTTCAGCCGCCTTCATCCCGCCTAACAGCAGTCCGCAGCGGATGCCAAACCGCGAAAGGATCCCCGCCGCGGTCCTCAGGTGCTGGCGGGCAAGCAGTTCCGTGGGTGCCATCAAAGCACATTGATACCCGGATTTAATGGCAAACATCGCTGCGCCAAAGGCGACCGCCGTCTTCCCGCTGCCGACGTCACCCTGAATCAACCGGCGCATGGCTTGGGGACTTCCTGACATGTCCTGGTGGATTTGGTTTAATACCAAAGCCTGTGCGCTGGTAGGCGCAAACGGCAAACTCTCCCAAAAAGCATTTGGTTCAAAAACGCTGCCGTCTAGCCTCGGACCTTTTTCTTGGATAGCTCCTACACTTCTAATCGCCAATTGATACATCAGCAGGTTTTCAAAGCCAATGCGCCGCTGTGCTTTATGTATCTGGTCCTTATTCTGTGGCCGATGTGCATATATCCAGGCCGTTTTTTTCCCAATCAGATCATTTTGCTGCAGATAATCATTGGGAAAGGCTTCTGCCGCCTGTTCATCCACCAACTGAAGTGCCTGATCAATTAAATTGGCAAATACTTTTCCGGGCAAGCCGGGCAGTGGTTTGTACTGCGGTATAATCCCTTTGTTTGTTATAATCTTTGGGTTTAACAAACTTTTCCCTGTTTTGTCTTTATCCTGAACAAGGCCGTGCAATACAACACGTTCGCCTTTGTTGAGTTGTTTAACCATCCAGGGCTGATTAAACCAAAAGACACGCATCGTGCCTGAGTTGTCCGCCACCTTCATGCGGATAATGGACCGACCGCCATAATACTGGATGCTGGGCTGGGTCTGCACAGTTCCTTCTATACACGCTTCGCCAGGTAGTGCGTCTGCAATCTTTTGCGATTCCTGTGCAAACAGATAGCTGCGCGGCAAGCAATCAAGCAGACTGAAAAGGTCAGTGATGCCTTCCCGCCGTAACGCAGCCAGTCGTTTTGGCCCTAGCCCATGTAACTTCAATCCAGCATTCATACTCATCTTTCAAAAAGAAGCTGTCAGACTGACAGCTTCCATGTATTACTACATCCTTGCTTATTCGACTGACAGCAGGTAAAAATACAGTTGCTGGCCACCGCGGTGCACCTCCACATCGCAATCTGGATAAAGCTTCTCCAGCTCATCCCGCAACTCCCGCGCGTCTTCTTCCTTGGTCTTGTCGCCGAAGTAGACCGTAATCAGTCCATCGTCTTCGCTGACAATCTCCTTCATCAACAGGACAGCCGCTTCCTCGGCAGTCTCACAGTTGACCGTCACCTGTCCGTTGTTTAGTCCGATAATGCTGCCTTCTTTAATCTTGAGGTCTTCCAGGTTGGTATCCCGCACCGCATAGGTAATCATCCCGGTGCGCACCCGCTGCGCGGCTTCGTTCATACGCTCAGAGTTCACCTCAGGGGTGTCCTCTGGCTGGAAGGCTACAACGGCTGCGATACCCATTGCGACGTTTTTAGTGGGCAAAACGATGATGTTGCTGTTTTCGCTCATCTCCGCAACTTGCTGTGCGGCAAGGATAATGTTGCCATTGTTGGGCAGAATATAAACTGTCTTGGCGTAAATCCCATCAACAGCCTTTTTCAGGTCGTCAATGCTGGGATTCATGGTCTGGCCGCCTTCCACGATGCTGTCAACACCAAGGTCCTTGAAAACATCATTGAAACCGGAGCCTTGTGAAACTGCGACGATGCCGTAGTCTTTTAGTTCTTTGTTTTTCTGCTTGTCAAGATCCCGCTTTTGCTGAACCATGTTGTCAATTTTAAGCCCATTGAGTTCACCCAGCATCAGTGCAAACTGCAGCGCCTTGCCGGGATCATTGGTGTGCAGATGCACCTTGATCAAGTCATCATCCCCGACAACCACCAGGCTGTCACCAATGCGGCTTAGCTTGCGGCGGAAGGAGGCGATGTCGATATCGCTGATTTCAGGCTTAAGCTCTTGCACAAAGAACTCGGTGCAATAGGCAAAATTGATTTCCTCATTCAGGTCATGTTCATCAACAAAAGCCTGCTCCTGACTGCTATCGCCGCTCATGTCGACCAACAGCTCGTCAATCTGCTCTCCATTGAGCACAGCGGCATAGCCAGTGTAAATCAAAAGCAATCCGCGGCCGCCGGCGTCCACAACACCAGCCTGGGTTAAAGCGGGCAGCATTTCCTGAGTGCGCTTTAAAATGCTTTCACCACTGGAAAGCATAACACGCATGAGTGCGGTAAAGCTGTTCGGCTCAAGCTCAGCCTGCGCCATGGCATCGTCAGCGATGACACGGGCAACCGTTAAAATGGTGCCCTCCTTGGGCTTCATTACTGCCTTGTAGGCAGTATCAGCGCCAGACTTTAAAGCCTGGGCAAACTCCAGCGGCGTCACCTTCTCTTTATCAGCCAGCGCTTTTGCAAACCCCCGATAAAGCTGTGACAAAATAACACCGGAGTTTCCTCTGGCGCCGCGTAACGCGCCTTTTGACAGATGCTCAGTTAACTGACCGATGGAATGAGCTTCCTTTGTATTGATTTCCTTGACAGCTGAAATCATTGTCATGGACATGTTGGTGCCTGTGTCACCATCCGGAACCGGGAATACATTCAACGCGTTGACGGCCTCCCTGTTCTTTTCAAGGAGCGCAGCGCCTGCGTTAATCATCTCCCGCAGCATTGCAGCGTCAAGCAAACGAATATCAACCATTTACAACCCTCCTCCGCGGCAGAAGAATTAAACGCGGATTCCTTCGACAGTGATATTTACATTGCGAACCTTGACGCCAGTCATGCTTTCAAGCTTATACTTCACAACCTCTTTAATGGACGTACAAACTGCTGTGACAGAAATGCCGTATTCAACCACAATGTATAAATCCACATCAATCATGTCATCCACCGCGCGCAAGGACACACCGCGGCTGAGGTTTTCACGACCCAACCACTCAACCAAGCCATCCTTTGCACGTTTGCTGGACATCGCTACAATCCCGTAGCACTCAAGGGTGGCATAGCCCACCACTTTCAGCATGACTTCTTCGGAAATATAGATGGTGCCGATGTCGTTTTTGATTTTGAACTCCATCCTTTAATCCCCCTTAGGTAACTGTTTCAAGCGATATCAGTATACAAGATTTCTATATCCTGTGCAACCTGCCGCAGGAATCGTGATATGAAACGAATGAATACTACTTTTGAATCGTTTTGAGTGCAGCCACAGCTTGCGCCGCATCCTTTGAAACAATCAAAACCACTTGAAGCCCCTTTGCGTGCACCTTGGCATTCACGATCTTGTGCATTTCAGAGGGCCGGTAATCACGATATTCATCGAGCAAACGATCGCGATACGCGTTTAAGCTCTTTAAAATCACATCAAAATCCGACTTGTTTTTCGCGTTGATGACGATGATCGCTTCAGGTGTGTAGCGGCTGGCATCCAGCCCAGCAACAGCCTGGTCAAACATGCTGCCTTCCACTTCCAAAAGGATGCCTAGCTGTTCCACATCCAGCGCTGTCAGCTCTTCAAACTGCAGTTTTTCAACCAAACTGTCATACACCGCCTGGGCCGGAAGCGGTTCATTTTCCTTTGTACAGGCGCTGAGGCTAAACAGCATAACAAGAGCAAGCAGGAAAACAATTTTGTGTTTAATAAATCCTCACTCCTTGTTGTAGGGAATTGTGTGTGTACGCAAAAATTCATTGACAACTGCGTATCCGGTCTTTGACAAGTGAATACCGTCCCCGGCTGAATACTCCTTTGTCAAACCACCATCCTCATTCATGAGCGTAAACGCAAGCGGCAAATAATAGCAATTGCGCGTCTTCGCCGCCTCCTCGATAAGGGCGTTGAATTGATGAATCCGTTTATTGGTCATTCTGGGATACTCACGCTGGACTCGGCGCTCGACTACAGGCGCTAAAGAAACGCAATAGATCAAGGTGTCCGGCAGTTCACTGATAAACAAGTCCAGCATGGTTTCGTACTGCGGGATGACATGCTCTGGGGTATACTTGTCCACCCCGTTACTGCCAATCCAAATATACAGTTTCTCCGGCTGCTTTGCCTTTAACAACTCAACCATCCTGACGGACTTGCCCTGGTACTTGTATACCCTGTGCCGGACAACGCCATTAGCTGACTGACCAATTTTAGTGACGAACTCCATCGTCGGTAAAAGACGGTTTAAGGCCAGACCTTCCGCCAACGAATCACCGATGAAAATAGCATTTTCAAAATAGCTGTCGTCCACCATCTCGCCTTCTGGCACGTTTGGCGCTTGGAACCCATCAAAAACAAGAGGCGACACAACCGGCTCCTCAAAGACAAACTCATCCGCCAATATAAAAAGCGGCATCACTAACAGCAAAGCCAGCAAAAATGCGACTAGCTTTTTTTGGGTAATAAGTGAAGAAGCAGGTTGCGGTCTGTCAAAAAGACGTCTGTTCCGTAGATACATATAACCTCCTTGATTCCCTCGTTTTTAATGAAGGCCTCCAAATCAAAGCCGAGCCGTAAATAGCGGAAATCAATCACATGCAAGTTCTGATAATGTCTGGCAAGCAGCGGTAAAATGGCGTTGGCATTTGAATCCTTAAACACCAGCGCGCTGTCGCGCTCACCTTCCTTGTTGCTTAAGGTCAAAAGTCCCGGATTGTTATACAGCAAAGCATGGTACTTGTTGGGGCTGTCAAGCAGTGTTTTGTCAGCCAAACCCGGCATGCGCACACCATTAATGTCCAGTGTGATGTTTTTTACATCGTAATAGCTAAGAGCATCTTTCTTTAAAAACGGATAAGGCGCCCGGGCGTAGTATGACCCGGTAAATCCATCAACCGTCATGACCTCCGCATCTTGGATATCTTCCCTTAAACCAAGGCGTTTCACTAAGGCCTGGTAAACGATCTTCGCGCCGGCTGCGGTCAAATGATGATCAGTTCTATAATGCGTCATCTGTGTTTGATTTTCAAGAAGCAAAACGCTTTTAACCGATAAATAATCAATAGCTGGGTGCTGCTTTATCGCCTGTTCTATTGCAATCAGCGGATCTGCCAGTGGATAAAATGCTGGCAAGGCATCAGGGTACATCAGGCTGGACGGCGGAACCATCACAAAGATAAAGGGGAGATTATGCTTTTGCACAAACTGCCCCAGCGCGTTAACAGATTTCTCAAGGTCCTGCGAATTAATCTGCCTGATGTCTCCAAAGAGCCTGTCACCCATCCCCCGCACTACGCCGTTGGTTTCGGTCTTCAAAAGCATCCGTTCCTTTAGTAAATTTAACTGAATAAAGGCATCGCGCAAGGGCAATTGATCATTAATATAGTCCTCTGCTTGGCTCATCCATCTGCCATTGCTGATTTGGCTAAAAGACAGCACAGGAAAACTCATCAAGGGGCGATTCTCCAATTGAGAGATTGATTTATCCGGTAAGATAACGCCAAGCGCGGCAAGCAGAAGCATCATCACTATGATGAGTATAAACAGAGGCGCTTTCAATATCTTTCTTGTCATATCAAAACCTGAAATAAATAAACGGGTTGTAAGCCTCGTTGACCAAGGCAGCCAGGCACAGAATCATCACACAACTCATCATGAGTATACGCACGAAAGGCCTTTTCTCAAATAATTGATTGAATAGACGAAAAACTGATGGCATACAAAATGCAATCGCAATCAAAAACAAGACGGCATGGCCGCGTAAATAATACAGCACATCTGTGTCAAAAACCGGTGTAAACATCCGCGCGAAATGCGCGCCTGCCTCATGCAGACTGCTGTAGGAAAACAGCGGCAGGCTTAGAAAAAAAATCGTCTGTGCGTACAGAAGCCCTAGCTTAGGGCGTTGATCAATCCATGTGCCAAAGGAAGTCCGCTCAAGTGCTACAAAGATAAAAAACCATAAGCCCCAGAGGATGTGGTTCCAGTCTGCACCATGCCAGAATCCGGATAGAAACCAGACGAAAAACAAGTTTAAAACGGTTCTGCGGGCACCTTTGTGGCTGCCGCCCAGGGGGATATACACATAATCACGCAACCATCCGCCAAGGGTCATGTGCCACCTTCGCCAGAAATCTCGCATCGACCTGGCAGACAATGGGTGATTGAAGTTCTGAGGAAATTTGAAGCCCATCATGTGCCCCATCCCAATCGCCATACTGGAATAACCTGCGAAATCAAAATATAACTGCAGCACACTGGCCCCGGTTGCAAGCCACACAGCCGGCGCGCTAGCGCTTCTAATGGATAAAATATCCTGATTCAATGCACCGAGTGGATTGGCAAGCAGCACTTTCGCGCCAAGTCCCGCTATAAAGATGGTCATCCCCCGCTCCAAATCAGCTGCTGTGATGCTCCGTTCACGCATTTCCCTATGAACATCTGTGTAAAGCACAATCGGTCCTGCGATAAGTTGTGGAAAAAGTACGATGAAGGTCATCACATTAATGAAGTTTTTCTCTGCGGGAATTTCTTTGCGGTACACATCGATAATGTAACCGGTGATTTGAAAGGTGAAAAAGCTGATGCCAAGAGGCATTGTAACTGAAGGCGCATAGGCGGATAATCCAATGATTCCCATTAAAAAGCCACTGTATTTATAAAATACGAGTGTCCCAATGTTGAACATCACTGCCAGCGTCATCATCACAGTTCTTGTTCGATTTGCGCTTTGGTCAATCAGCATGCCAAAGATGACATTCAAAACCAGCACAACCACAATTAAGGGCAGGTAGGCGATTTCCCCCCAGGCATAAAAGAACAGGCTGGCCAGTAATAAAAATCCATTCCGCAGCCGTTGAGGCAATACAAAATGAATAACAAGGACGATAGGTAAAAACCAAATAAGAAAGGTCAGGCTTGAAAACAGCATACCCTGACCTCCTTTTCATGCAGTCTACGTCATTCCGGACAGATTAAACGCTTGCTATCTAGAACCCGTTGTCCTTGTTAATCTGGTCAATCTTGCTGCTGCGCAGCGGCGGGTTGCAATGCGGGCAAGGCGTCAGCTTGGAATGCTCCTGATTGTCCAGTTCAGAATACACCAGTGCGCCTTCCAAGGGCAAGTACCTGTCTTTGATGCTGCGGCAATTCTGATCCGCATGATAGTATTTACCGCCCTGGGGATTAAAGAATAGGGGCAAATTTGCATCCGGGTATTCATAATAACGGTTGTCATCATCCCACACCAGCACCTTGGTGTTAACCTTAATGTTGTTCCATAGCCAGGTCATGTTGATGCCGTCATTGTTGTTTACCCGCTGGACACGAATGCAACCGTGGCTTGCCTTTTTGCCAAGCTGTGATTCTTGGGAGGAATAATCCCAATAGCCGGTGCGTTCATTTAAAATATAAGGCACCTCGTGTATCAGCGCGCCACCATTAATTCGCATAGACATCCGGCAAACCAGGTTGCCCGCGTTGAAGTCACCCGTTCGGCTGACCATTAAAAACTCACCGGATGGGGTTTCATTCCAAGGCTGCTGTTTGGTGGGTATGCCGGTTGAAATCATCAATTCGGTGATAATCTTCCCGTTTTGGAAAACGTACAATCGCTGCTTTAATTTGTCAATCAGCAGCCCGTAGTCATCCCGTGGTGTGATGACCTTGAGTTCTGAAGTTCTAATGTAACCGCGAATCAGGTCATCTGTGTCGCCATATCCCCTGCGCGTGCGGTTATTAGGGCCGTAGGATGAATTGTAGACCTCCACCAATGACCATCCGTCATCATACTGCTCTATTACATGAACACCTTGGGACTCATAGCCAACCTCGCCCAAGATGTTATCGCGTTTGCTGCTGTCATCTCGTGTTGCGCGCAGCTTGTAGGTATCCCGCTGGTCTTTGCCCCATAGCACGGTAATTGGCTGCATCATGACCTTCCAAATGGCTTCCTCATCGTAGTCACCAACGGGCAATCGCCAGAAATCCTTGCCGTAATCTTCCTTTGTTACAACTTCTTTGGTTGGAACGGTGTAGCGATAGGCTTCTTCGGGCACAGGCGGAGCGCTCTGCGCATCGGCAGGCTTCTGGGATGGTGTCAGTTCTGTGGATTTGGGTGTAAACTCCTCTGGTGAATCTTGGACTAACTTGGATTCGTTTACATCCAATGTGATGTGCTGCTGGTTGGCAGCAAAGCCCGTTTCATCCAAGAAGACCACAGTCAAGGTGTGCTTGCCGGCAGGAGCCGGGCCTGACGTGAGCATCCCATCCCAGTTAATATCCGTCTTGCCTTCTAAAATCTCTTCGTGGAAGATGGTGTAATGCTCATGACCGACATGGAAAACCACTGCCAAGGTACCTGGCATATTCACATTGACGGACATATTCCAATCATCACCTGGTGTAATCTGGCTGTCCTGCAGTTTCATCTGGGTGACCTGTGGACTCATTTTACCAACGTGAACTGTGTGTGTAATTGTTTCGCCTTCGGCAGACAGCGCGATGGTGTAGATTCCTTCTTCGATAGGCTTCATGATGTTATCCATACCATTCCACATGAAGAGGTTCTCGCCTTGCTGAATTGGGATGGATTGAAGGATTACAAACAGCGTTTGACCCTGTTGATTCATCAGCGACAGGGTACCGACGCCTTCCTTGGTTGACTCAAAATGAAACATCTCTGTTTTCCCGGGCCTGATGAGGCTTGGGAACTTATTTATTACAAGCTGCTGGTTTTCCGCACCGGCAAAAATAAATGGCAACAACAACATAATTACAAGTGACAGGGTAAGAATTCGTTTGGTCATTCAGCCCTCCTTCGTCATGATTGTACATATCTTAACAAAATGTTTGTTACCCTTCAAGGGCTTAAACTAAACACTTTGTAAACAGATTGGACACAGATTCTAATGAATACTAAATATGTTTCAAGCTTGGGAGCCATCAGTTTTGTTCGTTGCTAATAAAGCAGTGCCATTGAATGATTGACAGCGTCCCTGTCAGTCGATAAGATACATCTGATAAGGAGGGTGTCTTGCGCATTTTAGGGATTGATCCGGGACTGGCTACCATGGGTTGGGGTGTCATTGAAGGCCAGGCGAATAAAGCGGTGTTTATCGCTTGCGGCGTCATCGAAACGGCCGCAGACACCCCCTTTCCCCAGCGTCTGGTAGAAATAGACAATGCCATCTCCGCCCTGCTACAACTTTATCAACCTGATGAAATTGTTTTTGAGCAACTGTTTTTCGCCAAGAATGTAACCACCGCGTTTGCGGTGAGCGCCGCCCGCGGCGTTGCGGTTGCCCGCTGCGCTCAGTATACGGATGCCTTGTTTGAATACACCCCCATGCAGATCAAACAGGCCGTAGTTGGCTATGGCAGCGCCAAGAAAAACCAGGTACAGCAGATGGTCAAACTGCTGCTGAACCTGCCCGTTCACCCACGGCCTGACGACGCAGCAGATGCAGTAGCCGCAGCTGTAACCCACTACAACACGGGCCGCTTTGGCCATGAGTACCGGATGAAATAGAGGAACCCAAATGTATGCTTTTTTAGAAGGCTTGGTCGCTGAAAAAAACGGAAACGAGTTGGTGCTCAACGTGAACGGGGTTGGCTACCAGATTATGTGTACCCAGGCCGCCATCTCCAAGGCGCCGCCAAAGGACGAGTTTATCAGGGTGTATACCTGGTTAAGCGTCCGGGATGATGCGATGGAGCTGTTTGGCTTCGACAGCCGGGAAGAGCGCACCTTGTTTTTAAACCTCAACACCGTTACCGGGATTGGGCCACGCACCGCGCTGAACATCCTGAACAGCATGCCGCTGAAGGATTTGACGCTGGCTATTTTAACAGAAGATGTGCAAACGCTGTCCCGCGCGCCAGGTGTAGGCAAAAAGACTGCGCAGCGCATTTCTCTTGAATTAAAAGACCGCATGAGTAAAGAAGATTTCAGCAGCGGCTTATCCCAGTTGCCCACCGGCACTGTGAGCCAGCAGATGGGTTCCGTTGGTGAGGCAATCCAGGCGCTGGCAGCCCTGGGTTACAGCCAAAGCGAAGCTGCGCTGGCGGTGTCCAAGGTTCACCAGACAGCTGGTGAACTGCCCGCGGATGAGCTGGTGCGTCAGGCGCTGCGCTCGATGATGAAAGGATAAGGCATGCAGGACGACCGCTTTATGATGACTGGCTACCGTGATGAAGACTGGGATCATGACCTATCCCTGCGCCCGCGGAATTTACGTGAATACATCGGTCAGGACGCAGTCAAGCAGAATTTAACCATCTACATCAAAGCAGCATTAGGGCGCAGGGACGCTTTAGACCATATGCTGCTATACGGACCGCCTGGCCTTGGCAAGACAACCTTGGCATGCATTGTCGCCGCGGAAATGGGGCAGAATATCCGCATCACCTCTGGTCCAGCTATTGACCGGCCGGGTGACCTGGCCGCTATTTTAACCAACTTAAACGCTGGAGATATCCTGTTTATTGATGAAATCCATCGGCTATCCCGCGCGGTGGAAGAAGTGCTGTACCCTGCAATGGAGGACTATGCCCTGGACATCATGATTGGCAAGGGTCCTACGGCGCGCTCCATGCGTTTAGACCTTCCTCATTTTACCTTGGTCGGCGCAACCACTCGGGCTGGTCAGCTTTCCGCCCCGCTGCGGGATCGCTTTGGGATGGTATTCCGCCTGGAACTGTATTCGCCAGAGGAATTGGCGCAGATTGTAAAGCGCTCCTCCTCCATTTTGGGTATGCCAGCGGATGAAGAAGGCATCATCGAGATTGCCAAGCGCAGCCGTGGGACGCCACGCATTGCCAACCGCATGCTCAAACGCGTGCGGGATTACGCGCAGGTGCAGGCAGACGGTAAAATCACCAGGACCGTTGCCAACGAAGGCTTGAACCTCTTAGAAATTGACGCTTTAGGCTTAGACAAAGTGGATCGCAATGTACTGGAAACCATGATTGACAAATTCGGCGGCGGACCTGTTGGTCTGGACACTTTGGCTGCCTCCACAGGTGAGGACGCCCTGACGATAGAGGATGTGTATGAGCCTTTTCTGCTGCAGTTGGGGTTCATCCAGCGCACACCCAGGGGCAGGGTGGCTACCCGGGCGGCTTATGAGCACCTGGGGCGTGTGATGACATCGCTTGAGGGCGAAGAGGACCCTCAACTATCTTTGTTCGATGAAAACCAGTGACTTTCATTATCATTTGCCCGAAGAGCTGATCGCGCAGACACCGCTTGTGCAGCGCGATCAAAGCCGAATGCTGGTATATGACAAAGCCAACGGCCGGATCAAACATCAGGTGTTTTCTGATCTGCTCTCATATCTGCGTGCGGATGACGTGCTGGTTCTCAACCGCAGCCGCGTTATCCCCGCGCGTTTGCTAGGCGTCAAACAGGACAGTGGCATTGCCTGCGAAATCTTGCTGTTAAAGCGTTTAAACACAACAGACTGGGAGTCACTCATTAAGCCTGGACGCAGGCTAAAGGATGGCGCTGTTGTTCTATTTGGCAATGGCACATTATCCTGTACCATCTTGTCTGGCACGGCATTTGGCGGGCGGATTGTCCGGTTTACCTTTGCCGGGGTGTTTGAGGAGATTCTAGACCGTTTAGGGCAGATGCCCCTCCCACCATATATTCATGAGCAGCTGGATGACAAGAACAGATACCAAACCATTTACGCAAAAGAGGAAGGAAGCGCAGCAGCGCCGACTGCCGGGCTGCACTTCACCGATATAATCTTACACCAACTGCGGGGAAAAGGCGTTAAAATCGCCACCATTCTTCTGCATGTTGGTCTGGGAACTTTTCGGCCAGTCAAAGAAGAATTAGTGGAAAAACACATTATGCATGAGGAATGGTTCCAGGTTAATCAGGATGCAGCGGATCTTATTAACCAGGCACGCGCCCACGGCGGGCGAATCGTCTGCGTTGGCACCACTTGTGTCAGAACACTAGAAACCATTGCGGATGACAAGGGATTGATCAAACCCTCCTCGGGCAACACCAATATCTTTATCACTCCAGGTTACCGTTTTCGGGCAGTGGACCTGTTGCTTACCAATTTTCACTTGCCTCAAAGCACCCTGTTGATGCTTGTCTCCGCTTTCATGGGACGGGAAGAAGCGCTTAAAACCTATGAGGAAGCCGTGAAAGAACACTACCGTTTCTTTAGTTTTGGTGACTGCATGCTGATTGGCGAAAACATTGGTGAACAAGATGAATGATTTGAAGAACAACTCGCTAAAAATCGCAGTCATTGGCGGGATGAATATGGATATCCTGGGCAAAAGTTACGCGCCCTATGTACAGGGGGATTCGCTGCCTGGCAGCATCTTCCATCGCCCAGGCGGCGTCGCGCGAAATATTGCAGCATTCCTGCGCAATTTGGGCGTTGAGGTTGAATTGGTGTGCGCACTGGGCAATGATCATATAGCTGATCAGCTTAAAACCGCCTGCTTTAAACTGGGAATTGGGCTTACCTATGCCATACAAACGGATTATCCAAGCCCAACGTATCTGGCGATTCACGATGATGCCGGTGAGGTGGTCTGCGCCATCAACGATATGCGTGCAATGGAAGAGATGACACCAGCTTCCTTATCTGCCCATCTTGAAGCATTAAACATGTTTGACGCCTGTGTGCTGGACGCGAATTTGTCAACAGAGGCACTCGCTTATTTAGCGGAATCATTGCATATTCCCCTGATTGCTGACCCTGTCAGCGCTGTCAAAAGCAAGCGGCTGCTGCCTATCCTCGACAAACTCACCGCCCTCAAACCCAATCTGATGGAAGCGCAGGCTTTGGCAGGTGAACAAGAAATGCGGCAGTCCGCGGACTGTCTGCTGAAGGCTGGTGTCAAGCAAATCTTTATCTCCTTAGGCCGGGATGGTGTGTACTATACAGACGGTAAGGATTGCGGCAGGATTGGGACCAAGCTGTTCCCGGGAACAACTAAAACTGGCGCAGGCGACGCGATGACGGCCGGCATAGCCCTGGCAATCGCACAAGGTTCTTCCGTCAAAATGACAGCACAAAAAGGCATTTACGCCTCCACCTGCTTTCTGGAATCAGAAAACAGTACTATTTAAGCATTCAATTGAGGTGCCCTATGAATCAGGTTTTGCAGCTTTCAAACAAGGTTAAAACAGCGCTTGCCAATAAACGTCCCGTCATCGCGCTGGAAAGCACAATTATCAGCCACGGCATGCCCTATCCGCAAAATGTGGAAACTGCCCTAGCGTGTGAGGCAGTCGCGCGCGAGCATGGAGCAGAGCCCGCAACCATCGCGGTTATCAACGGAAAGCTGTGCGCAGGGCTGACACAGGATCAAATTGAATATCTCGGCAAAACAGGCTCCACCATGCGCAAAGCCAGCCGAAGGGATTTGCCTTATCTCATCGCAACCAGGCAGGACGGCGCGACCACGGTAGCCGCCACCATGATTATTGCGGCGATGGCCGGTATTGCCATCTTCGCAACCGGCGGTGTGGGCGGTGTCCATCGGGGCGCGGAAGTATCGATGGACATTTCTGCTGATTTGGAGGAACTGGCGAACACCTCTGTCGCAGTAGTATGCGCTGGTGCCAAAAGCATACTGGATTTGGGCTTGACCCTTGAGTACCTGGAAACCAAAGGTGTACCGGTAATCGGCTACAAAACTGATGTGTTGCCAGCTTTTTATACAAACGAAAGTAGTTTTAGGGTGCCGATTCAAGCGAATACAGTCGTGGAAATCGCGCGCATGATTCTGGCACAGCGCGCGCTCGCCTATCCCGGGGGCATGCTGATTGCCAACCCCATCCCCGCACAGTATTCGATGCCGGCAGCGCACATCAATCAAGCGATTGACCAAGCATTACAAGAAGCGCAGAAGCTGGGCGTCAAAGGCAAGGATGTTACACCGTTCCTGTTAGCCCGGGTGGTGGACATCACAGGAGGAGCATCATTAAAAGCAAATATTCAGTTGGTGTTTAATAATGTGGCTTTAGCTGCCCAAATCGCTAGCGCAATGTCGGAAGGCTGAATAAATCTTTGGATATTTCTTCTTTGAACAAATGGTAGATATTCTGACCGCATTTTTGGTCAAACAGGTCTTTCAGCTCTAAAAAACGCCGCCATTTTTCGCTGATGTTAGGTGTAACGCCATGCCTTAGCGCAACCTCAATCAATCGCTTTTCCATAATGGTCACATGAGACGGCAGGGATATGGCGTCACACAGCTGAACCAGCCGGATTTCATCATCGTATTCAATTTGATTCAGCAACTGGCAAATCCGCCAAGTATCTTGTTCGCTGCAATCATTTTTCCCATTATAAAACCTGATTTCTGGCAAGGGAAACGAATGGGTTAAGCAGATGGCCGCAGCCTTCCCCCATCCTTTTGACATCATCAAATCGTAGCCGGCAATGGTGTGGCGCAGCGCGCTTTTGCCTTCATAACGCCCAACATCATGCAATAATCCCAGCGTATAACACCGCAGCCTGTCCATACCGCAATGTCCCGCGATTGTGCTGGCTGCGCGTGCCGCAGTTTTAACATGAGAAACCCATAAGCCGGGGTTTTGTTCCTCAGCCCAAAGCAATAAAGCTTCTGCTTCTTTTATGGTTGGGACATCGTTAAACAGTGTTGTCATCCTCAAAAGAAAAAAGCCGCTTTTGCGGCAATTTTCATAATTACATCAGGCCTGGGTTTTGTTCAAGGCGATAGCCATGCGCGCCTTTTTCCGGTTTGCAGTGTTCTTGTGCATAACGCCTTTCGCCACTGCGCGATCCAATGCGCTGGATGCGTTCTTTAATTCTACCTGCGCGGCAGTCGGATCGGTGCTAAGCGCCAGGGTATATTTCTTCACAGCGGTCTTGACCCCTGTTTTAATCTTGCGGTTGCGCAAGTTCTTTTTCTTGTTAACCTGAACGCGTTTTTCCGATGAACGGATGTTTGCCAACTTACTTCACCTCCTGCCTTGCTGATTTAGCAGAGTTGATTCTAACACAAGGGTTCTTAATCTGCAAGCAATTTTTTTAAACTGTGAAAACCGTAATTTCTTACCCGGATTGAAACCCCAAGTGCAACAGAGATGAGCGAAAAGGAATGGCTCATAGTATGCGAACACGGTAAGATTGTTTTGCTGAACAAATCCGTGGAGGTCGCAACCATGAGCCAAGCTGAGTATAACACAGGAATCAAC
>JAAYFC010000135.1 GCA_012728435.1 Clostridiales bacterium
CTGCGCCGCACCAGCCACTTCAGCGTCGTGCTGGACGAAAGATAAGGGAGGTTTCAGCAAAAATGGGTCAGAAAGTTAATCCCCACGGCGCGCGCGTAGGCGTCATCTTCGACTGGAGTACGCGTTGGTTTGCCGACAAGAAGGATTTTGCGGACTACCTGGTGGAAGACCACAAGATCCGCACAACCCTCAAGGAAAAGTATTTAGCGACTGGCATCAGCCGCATCGACATCGAGCGCAGCGCTGCCCGCATGACCATCAACATCTTCACCGGCAAGCCCGGGATGATCATTGGCCGCGGCGGCAAAGGCATCGAGGAGCTCAAGGCCATGGTGGAGAAGATGGTGGGCCGCCCGGTTACCATCAACGTGGTTGAGATCAAAAACCCCGATACCGACGCGCAGCTCGTCGCCGAGAACATCGCCCAGCAGCTGGAGAAGCGCATCAGCTTCCGCCGTGCCCTCAAGCAGAGCATTCAGCGGACCATGCGCGCCGGCGTCAAGGGCATGAAGGCGCAGGTCTCCGGCCGTCTAGGCGGCGCGGACATCGCCCGCAGTGAGCATTATCACGAGGGCAGCATCCCGCTGCAGACCCTGCGCGCCAACATCGATTACGGCTTCGCCGAAGCCAAGACCACCTACGGCCGCCTGGGCGTGAAGGTGTGGATCTACAAGGGGCAGGTGCTGCCTCAGGCCAAGAATACCGGTTCCAGGCGCCAAGAAGGAGGCAAGTAAGCCATGTTGATGCCCAAACGTGTCAAGCGCCGCAAGCAGTTTCGCGGCCGCATGAAAGGCAATGCCATGCGCGGCAACATGATCGCCTACGGCGAGTATGGCCTGGTCGCGCAGGATCCCAGCTGGGTTACCAGCCAACAGATTGAGGCGGCCCGTATCGCCCTCACCCGTTACACGCGCCGCGGCGGTCAGGTGTGGATTAAGATCTTTCCCGACAAGCCCGTGACCGCGAAACCCGCCGAGACCCGCATGGGGAGCGGCAAAGGATCCCCGGAGTACTGGGTGGCAGTCGTCAAGCCCGGCCGCGTGCTGTTTGAAGTAGCCGGCATCGAGGAAGCCGTTGCCCGTGAAGCGCTCCGCCTGGCCTCAACCAAACTGCCCATGCGCACGAAGATTTACTCCAAGGCGCAGATGGAACAAACGAGCGGTGGTGACAACTGATGAAGGTAAGTGAATTTTTAGCGATGAAGCCCGAGGAGTTGAACGCGAAGATCGCGGAGCTCAAAAGCGAGCTGTTCAACCTCCGTTTCCGCCTGGCCACCGGCCAACTGGAAAACACCATGCAGATCCAGGCTGTCAAGCGGGATATCGCCCGCGCCCTGACAGCGCAGACCCAGGCCAACAAACAGGCTACCCGATAAGAAAGGAGGCAGGAACCAATGTCTGAGGCAAAGGTACAAGGCAACCGGAAAACCCGTGTTGGCACCGTCACCAGCGACAAGATGGACAAGACCATCGTGGTGACCATCCGCAACCGTTACAAGCACCCGCTGTATGGCAAGATCGTGTCCCATACCAAGAAGTTCAAGGCGCACGACGAGGAGAATGCCTGCGGTATCGGGGATACCGTGCGTATCATGGAGACCCGCCCGCTCAGCCGCGACAAGCGCTGGCGCCTGGTCGAAATCATCCAGAAAGCGAAGTAAGTCCCGGCCATGGGCAAAAGAGCACCATGGCGAAGGTATAAAAGGAGGAACCCCGTATGATCCAGCCGCAATCACGGCTTAAGGTAGCCGACAACTCCGGCGCCAAAGAAATCATGTGCATCCGGGTACTCGGCGGCTCATTCCGCCGGTCCGGCAGCGTGGGTGATGTCATCGTCGCCAGCGTCAAATCCGCTGCGCCCGGTGGCCAGGTCAAAAAGGGCGAAGTGGTGCGCGCTGTCATCGTCCGTGTGGTGAAACAAAACCGCAGGGAAGACGGCTCCTACATTCGCTTTGACGACAACGCCGCCGTCATCATCAACGACCAGAAGCAACCCCGCGGCACCCGCATCTTTGGGCCTGTCGCCCGCGAGCTGCGCGAAGGCAACTACATGAAGATTGTCTCGCTCGCTCCCGAAGTTCTGTAAGGAGAACCCGTGATGAAAGTACATGTGAAAACCAAGGATGAGGTCATCGTCATCTCCGGCAAGGACAAGGGCGTCAAGGGCAAGGTGCTGGCAGTCAGCCCCAAGACCGGCCGTGTCACTGTCGAAGGCGGCGCGATGGTCACCAAACACCAGAAATCCCGTGCCCAGGGGCAGCCCGGCGGCATCATCAACAAGGAAGCGCCCATTGACGCCTCCAACGTGATGCTGGTCTGCCAGAAGTGCGGCAAGCCCTCCCGCGCCGGCAAGAAGGTGCAGGATGACGGCACGAAGATCCGCGTTTGCAAAAAGTGCGGACAGCAGATTGATTAAAGGAGGAACAGCTAAATGGCAACCCGTTTGAAGGAAAAATACAAAGCCGAGGCTGTCCCCGCCTTGCAGCAGAAGTTCAACTACAAAAACCCCATGCAGATTCCCAGGCTGGACAAGATTGTCATCAACATGGGCCTGGGTGACTGCAAGGACAACGCCAAGGCGCTGGAAAACGCCGTGGAGGAGCTCAGCCAGATCTCCGGCCAGAAGGCCCTGGTCATCCAGGCGCGCAAGTCCATCGCCAACTTCAAGCTCCGCGAGGGCATGAACGTCGGCGCCAAGGTTACCCTGCGCGGCGAGCGGATGGAAGAGTTCTTTGACAAGCTGGTCTCCATCGCCCTGCCCCGCACCCGCGACTTCCGCGGCGTGTCCCCCAAGGCCTTTGACGGCCGCGGCAACTACGCCCTGGGCGTGCGCGAGCAGCTGATTTTCCCGGAAATCAACTACGACAAGGTCGAACAGATCCGCGGCATGGAGATGATCTTCGTCACCACTGCCCAAACCGATGAAGAAGCCAAAGAGCTGCTGTCCCTCTTGGGGATGCCGTTCGCGCAGTAAGGGAGGATATGTAATCAATGGCAAAAACGAGCTTGCGAGTGAAACAAACCCGCACACCCAAGTTTTCTACCCGCGCGTACACGCGTTGCCGTCTGTGCGGCCGTCCGCACTCCGTGCTGCGCCGCTACGGCATCTGCCGCATCTGCTTCAGGGAGCTTGCCTACAAGGGCCAGATCCCCGGCGTGCGCAAAGCCAGCTGGTAAGGATATTTAGGAGAAGGAGGTTCCCCCATGGTTGTGAATGATCCCATTGCCGATATGCTTACCCGCATC
>JAAYFC010000014.1 GCA_012728435.1 Clostridiales bacterium
GGCTTCATCCGCAGCCGGGAAAGCGCACAGGTGGACGGATTCCGGCGCGTCCTGATCCGCTGCGCGCACCAGGTTTTGGTAGATAGATTCTGCCATGAAGGGCGTGAAAGGCGCGGTGAGGCGCGTAATCGCCTCCAGCACCGTGTACAGCGTGATGAAGGCTGCCTCCTTGTCCTCTGCCATGCCCTTGCCCCAGAAACGGGCGCGGCCACGGCGCACATACCAGTTGGACAGGTCGTCCACCAGTTCGTAAAGAGCGTTGGCACTCTCCGGAACTCGATAATGGCTCAGGTTATCATCCACCGCCTTGATGGTGGAGTGCAGCCGGCTTAGGATCCAGCGGTCCATTAAGGTCAGCTTAGCCTCTTCAATCGGGTGGTCCTTTGGCACAAAGCCATCAATCTGCGCGTAAAGGATGTAGAAGGCGTAGGTGTTCCACAGCGTGCTCATGTATTTGCGCTGCGCCTCGTTGACCGCGTCGTGATAAAAGCGGCTGGGCAGCCAGGGCGCGCCCGCGGTGTAGAAATACCAGCGCACCGCGTCCGCGCCGAACTGGTCAATGACCTCCATCGGGTCAATCACGTTGCCGATGTGCTTGGACATCTTGCGGCCGTCCCGGTCCTGCACATGGCCCAATACCAGGCAGTTTTTATAGGGTGACTGACCAAACACCAGGGTGCCGATTGCGAGCAGGGAATAAAACCAGCCGCGGGTCTGATCGACCGCTTCTGAGATGAAATCCGCCGGGAAGTGAGCGTGGAACTCCTCCTGGTTTTCCTTGGGATAGTGCCATTGGGCAAATGGCATGGAGCCAGAGTCATACCAGCAGTCGATGACTTCTTTAGTGCGATGCATGTCCTTGCCGCATTCCGGACAACGCAGAACCACCCGGTCGATATAAGGCCGGTGCAGTTCAAGGTCCTCCGGGATGGGCGCTGTGCTCAATTCCGCCAACTCCTCCCTGCTGCCGATGACATGCATGTGGTTGTCCTCGCACAGCCAGACCGGCAGCGGGGTGCCCCAAAAGCGCTCCCGGGAGAGGGCCCAGTCCAGGACGTTTTCCACAAAGTTGCCCATGCGGCCTTCCTTGATGTTCTCCGGATACCAGTTGATGGAGCGGTTATTCTTGATTAACTCATCCTTCACCTCGGTCATGCGGATGAACCAGGTGGCGCGGGCGTAGTACATCAGCGGTGTATCACACCGCCAGCAGTGCGGATAATTATGGGTCTACAGCGCCTTTTGCTGCAGCAGGCCGCGGGTTTGCAGATCCTCCAGGATGTCCGGATCCGCGTCCTTGATGAACTTGCCTGCCCAGGGTGTATCCTCTACAAACCGGCCCTGCGTGTTGACCAGTTGGATGAAGGGCAGCTTGTTTTCCCGGCCGATGCGGGCGTCATCCTCACCAAAGGCGGGCGCGATATGGACAATGCCGGTGCCGTCTGACAGCGAGACATAGGGATCCGCGACCACGTAAAACGCCTTTTCCTTGGGGGACACAAGCGGCCAGAGGGACTCATAGGCCATGCCCAGCAAGTCTTTGCCGGGGAAGGTATCCAGGATCTTGACCTGGTCCCCCTCTGTAAACAAACTGGACACCAGCGCCTGCGCCATGATGAGCGTGTCGCCGTTTTGCTGTAAGCGGCAGTAGGTTTCCTTCTCGTTCACGCACAGGGCGACGTTGGAAGGCAAAGTCCAGGGCGTGGTGGTCCA
>JAAYFC010000136.1 GCA_012728435.1 Clostridiales bacterium
CCCCCTGTAGCCCTGTTCACTCAAGCTGCCTGGTAAGCCTGCTTGGCCGTCCTGTAGCCAAGCAGGCGGCGCGGGTAGTTGTTCATCCAATGCTCGATTCGTTTTATTGCCTGATTGCTTAGCTTCCCGATGTCCGTACCTTTGGGGATGAACCGGCGAATCAGTTTGTTGGCGTTCTCGTTGCTCCCTCGTTCCCAGGCACTGTAAGGGTGTGCATAGTAACAAATTGTGCGCTGTGTTCCTGGCCTTAGGCATGATGCCTCCATCCCCTTACAATCCAAAAACTCGCTGCCATTGTCCATTGTCAGGCTTTTGAACAGTTCAGGAAAGCGCTTTCCTTTTCTTCTTTCCAGACGGTCCAGCGCTTGTACCACACTCTCCTGGCGCTTATCAGGTAGTTTTATAAGCAACTCGTTTCGACTCACCCTTTCCGTCATCACCAGAAGGCTCGCCCGACCGCTTCCTACCACCAAATCCATCTCCCAGTGCCCCAATTCCTCACGAGCATCGACTGTGGCTGGTCTCTCTTCTATGCTCCGTCCTTTGAGATTGTTCAGGGCAACTTTGCGAACCTTCCGATGCTTCCGACGCTTCCTTCGCCCTTTCTCGGGAAGGCATGCATTGGTCAGGTTTAGAAAATCGCCTCTCGTAATCATGTTGTATACCGTCTTGGTGCATAGCCGGACTGCAAACACCTTCCCAGATGTTGCAACGGCTGCCAGTGCTGCGTCCGGTGAATACTTCTCCTCGCCTATCTTGTGTTCAAGGTACCTGGCCAGCTCATGGTCATGGCCAATCTTGAGCCCACGACCTTTGTTGGATGCCCGCTCCTCCGAAACGCGCTGTCCCGCGTCCGCCAGGTACACCACCTCATCCAGATATTCTGGAACTAAAGGATCCCGACTAACATAGGGGTTCTCACGACGCTGGATTACGCTGCCTCGCTTTATCTCGCGTTGAATCGTACGCCGATCACGGCTCAAAAATTTGCTGATATAGCCTGCTCCGTGACCCGCTTTCAGCAAAGTCTCTATCTTGTATCGCTCTATCTCGCTTAACTGCTTCCATGTCCGTCGCCTTGTGTTATGATTATCTGGGTTCATTCCTTGCCACCTCTGTTGCTTTGATTTTCAGCAACTTCAGTGTAACTGAGCTACGCAAGGAATGAGCCTCTTTTTGTCCTCCTGCGGCAATTCATTTTACAACCTACCTTGCCGCGCTTGCTGATGAAAAATTGTTTGACAGCCCGGGGGCGGCATGATAGAATTGGTACGTGAAAGGGGTTTCATTGGCAAGTTGAGCGTTTTCCCGTTTTGAAACCCCGGGGCAGCAAAGTTTCATCCTTCCCTACCTTACCGGCAATCCATACAAGGCAAGGAAATCCAGGTTTTTCTCGGGCACAGGCGAAGTTCTGACCAACCGCACCGAAGAAAATCAACAAATCCGAAATATGAAACCGGTTACATATCCGGAAGCGAGGTGAACCATGGACACAAGCCGACCCCCTGTCACCCGGGACCTGCGCAAGCGGCGGGGCTTTCTGGGCAGGCTGGCGGCCAACCGCACCCTGCTGTTGATGTGCC
>JAAYFC010000152.1 GCA_012728435.1 Clostridiales bacterium
ACGTTTATTGCTTCTATAATGTGAAGAGAATTCAAAAGAGACTGGGCTACATGTCTCCGATCGAATTTCTCAGATCATTGCAAATAGAGGGTTTAGTACAGGTAGCTTAGTAAATTGTCTACAAAATGGTTGACGACCCAAGAAGAAACGATAATGTGGATGCGTGGCCTAAATTTGACGGGACAAATTGCGAAACAGAAGAAATTTATGAAAAGATAAGAATGAGCTAAATTTGAAGTTAGTGGGGGAATTACAATGGGCAGAGGTTTAGTCAGACGAGTTCTGCTGGTTGCAGCATCAATACTTAATTGGATATTTTCAATAGGATATATAAGAGAAATATATAATGTAATGTTGGGCAAAAATTTAATCAAATATGTGGACAACATAAATATTGATGGTTCTGATTTTACACCATTAGCTAACCTTACAGTTGCGGGAGTAAACGGATTGACGATTTTTCTTGTGATAGGCTCAGCTGTATTGTTTGCGACGATATTTATTCTGATTTTCGCAATATTGCTTAGGGTAACAACAATCAGAAAGCAAGACATAGTTACGGAATCTGAGATGATATTTACCAAATGGTTAATTATAGTTTCTTCTGTTCTTGCCTTTATAGTCGGCATTTTGTCTGCGAACATAAAACTGATTGGGTATGTCATAGGCTTGTCGTGGCAGCAACCGCTGTTCATGATGTTGATATACTATCTGCCCTTGAAGAATCGATTTAAGAAAGGAACGGAAATTGCTCATACGGAACTGTAAATTAACTTCCAGTTTAATGAGTTGAGAGGTATTAAATGAAATTAAAATATTTTATTACAGGAATAATTAGACAATATGTAATGACCTCCGATTTGTAGCAACGTGGATTTACCTGTATACTATGAATTGGAAAAAAACAATGGTAACAGGGATTACCGCATACAAATGGAGGTCATCAAATGAATTATAACACAGTTTGGTTTATCAAGAGGTGTATATTGTCTGCCTCTGTAAAAGGCTAATTCAGGGTCAAACACAAAGTCACGGTCTGATTTTGCAAGCCATTCCTCATCGTATTCGAACGAAATCACTTCTTTGCCTTTTCCGGCATCAACATGTAAGGTTCCGATCTTAACCGGATCCGATTGACTCCAATTCTCGTATACCAGAATCTTTTCTCTGCTCGTCATGAAAATTAGCCCCGCTTCGCCCTTTTACCGGAAAGAAGATTCAGGTCCTGAAGCTTTTTCCCCAGTTCATCATCTTTTGCAACATTTTCGAAATCTTTGTCCATGCCCCCTAAAGCATGAAGTACAGCTGCATACGTTCCGATGGAAACCGCTTGTGATCCCTTTTCGACGGACTATAATGTAGCTCGACTGATTCCGGCTCTTTCCGCAACAAGTTCCGTGGCAAGATTGCGTCTTAATCTTGCCATTTTGATTTGTTCCCCCATGGTTTCCAAGACTCTTTGTGTTTCCGGCATTATGACAACTGATTTTTTGCTCATATGATCACCTCTTATGTCTAATATAACAAACGTTAAGAACGCTTATGTCAATTATATTAAACATAAGACTTGCTGTCGGGTGAAAATCCGTCCGGATTATTTTTGCTGACTTTTAACGCTAGAAGGATTGACTCGTACACCTCTTGATTATCTGTTTTTATACCTCTAATACTCGGAGAATTGTCAAAAAATACAATCTTTCCATTGCGAACAGATTCTTCACTTGGATTTAAATTTTGGATAGAATCATGCGATGTGATTTTTCCTGTTAAAAAATCTAGAGCCGCATCAATCTCCTCATCAATAGTCGGAGACTCCCTTGAAATATCACAGAACATGCTTTTCAGGCCTTCTCGGAAGTTCAAGCCGCGCTGCCGATCCCACCGATACCGATAAAAATAATAGAAGTGCGTCGTTTTATCGGTATTCCCCGATCAGCTAAGAGTTCGCGGCGAGCTGGCGGAGCCAACATGTGCGACAAGAAGTGAGACAATTGAGCCATGGCCAATATACCGACGGTCCTCTTTCTGATTATCTTTTTTGTCACTCGAGCTCTAATAATTCATGGTTCGAAAAAAGCAAAGAGCTTAAGAGGACGATTGCTATCTGAACGTATTGCCCTGTTAAAAAGGACTTAATTAATGTTTGCCGATACACAAGAGATAAAAACAAACAATTCGGAATAATCAATAATTAAATGTCGGAATTTTCTATAAATAAGGGAGCTGTTGAAATATAAATGGGTCAGCGGCAAGTCGAAGATGCCTCCAGCATCTTATTAAAACTAAAGAACAAAGTCGACTCCGAAGTGATGAACCCACCTGATTTTCTAATGGTGTTGACAGGAAACGGTTACGTTTTGAAACTGGATAACGGTGTGATTGTACTACCCATTACATGTTTAAGAGATTAAAAAAGAAAAAAGGAACTCATTCGTTTTTAACAAAACTGACGAAGCCCGTTGTCCCGTCAACCCGAATATGATCGCCGGTGCGAATGACGGTGGTTGCGTTTCCGCAACCGACGACGGCAGGGATGCCCAGTTCTCTTGCTACGATCGCGGCATGAGATAGCGGTGCTCCAATATCCGTGACGATTGCTGATAGTTTGGGAAAGACTTTGACCCATCCGATATTGGTCGCAGTTGTCACCAAGATGTCGCCTGCCTGTATACAGTCTGACTCGGATATATCGGTCAAAACTCGGGCTATGCCCTCTACACGACCGGACGCCCCGGCATATCCTTTGACTGTGCAGTTCGTGTCGATGACGGATGCTTCGCCGAAACGGTAATAATCGGAGCGACGATGCTCTTCTAGGACCCATTTTTCAGGCTCGAAGCGCCCGACGATCACATTGGGAAACGGCGGCATTTCTAAAGCTTTCAGATAGTTTTCTTTTCTTTTCGGTATTTTTTCAAAGACACTTATGTCTCCCTTTAATGCCTGCATAACTTCTTTAAAATGCAAAAGGAAAATGTCGTCGCCCAGATTCAGTAATTTCGCTGATTTTAGGAGAAATTCGCGCATCAGGCAAAATAATTTCACCGATTGGCTCCTTACATCCTCTCGACTCAAGTTTGCTTTGGCAAAGTCGGACAAGTTCTTATCCAGCCACTTTGCTTTTGACGGATATCTGCGCTTGAATTCCGCAATCGCAGCTCGATATTTCTCTTCCTGCGTACGCTTCAATTCTCCGGCTCGGACGTCGAATTGGCGATATTCTTCAAGCAAGGCATCGGGAAATGCCGGGTCTTCATATGGATATGGGCACGCGAGCTCCATCTCATTGGCGTGCCGGTGCCCGTACAGGCGCCGATATTCTTCTTTTTCCAGTGTTCCATTTATGACATTTTCCAGAAGGAGCAAAGGTTTTAAGCTTTCGATCGTCCCATTGAGTGAGCAATTTGAGCACAGTTCATTGGCCAAGGTTTCGCCGACACGTTTTGTCAGCTTTTCACGCGTCTGAAAAAGCGACTTCAGAGACAGAGAACTGAGAATTGTGCTCAGGACTTTCGTCATAAAAGCATCGCACGTCTTTTTCCAAAAATTGTAAAGCGCTTCTTTTTCCTCTATTTCGCGGACTTGATCGATCAGGCCATCCGCAATGACTGAGATGTTTTGCGGGAAATCCTTTTTTCGAACGCCAAAATCAGCTTTTTTCTTCGGCGCAAAAAGTAATGTCCACAATTTCTTTATCAATATTCTTTTCTCATACGGATAGATCGGTATTTCCGCGTTTTCGGGAAGTGTGCCGGCGATGTCGGAAATCATGGTGTATGCTTTTTTTCGAGAAAAACCGAACGCGACAAGGAGGGAGCACATGCCACTGACATTGAAATATGCCTGACCGTAGACATTCGCGATAATAGGAATGCCCAGCATCTCGAATATTTCGCTGAGGATGCCATGGGTCATGGGCGATAGTGGGCGCATAAAGATCTCTCCGACATTTGTTTTCGAAAAGAGATACTCGCCCGAAAGTGTGTCATTGATTCGGTAGCAGTCTTCGTCGCGGCCCTGTAGCGTAGTTATCGGGCGTGCCTGCAGGATGTATAATTTTCCTTTGGTGACTAACCATTCGATATCCATCGGCTGTCCGAAAAGTCTCTTGATTCGTACGGCGCGCCGACACAGTTTTTTTGCATGGGGGTCAAATTCGGATTCGCCTTCGTATCGATATTTTAAAGTGTGGATTGTGAAGCTCTCTGCGTTTGCTTCTCCGGAGACCAGCTTCTCGCCCATGCCCCGAACATAGTTGCCGATCATGCGCGCCGCGCTTCCGGAAAGGACATCCGACGTGAACAATACTCCGGCGTAGTCTGCCGGGATATATTCCTGAATAATCACTCCGACACTCCCCGAAGCGATGTTTTGTTGTTCGGCATAGACCAAAAGGCGCTCGCTTTTCGCCGACGCCGCCACACGTTGTATTGCCTCGTAAATCGCCTCTTTTTTTACATCCAGCACGGTCTCGTACATCCCGGCAAACGATGTTGTTTCGCCGTCCTCGCCGACGGCCGATGAGCGGACCGCGTAGGTTTTTTGGTCCGAAAGACTCGCGATGCAACCCTTAAGTTCATCACGTGCGTCCTCTAATATTTTTCCATCTCGAAAAGCCTGTGAAGCGATCGCATATCCGCCGGGGACAGGATGTCCGTCTCGAATCAGGCGCGTGAGCGCATCGGCTTTGCCCCCGAAGGATTGTGTCTCAGTTTGGATTGTTTGGCCCAACGGAAGAATATACATCGAGCTTTCTCCTTTATTGTAAAAATAAATCCACTTGCATATCGATAAAGGCTTTGAGTTCCTCATCATTTGTCAGGTCAATGCCGAAGGATTGGCGGATCGACTCCTGTCGATAAACCACAAGCTGCAAAATGCTCGATAACTCGTAGGCGATCAGCATGCATTCCTGCTTGGTTTTTGCTCCACCATAATGCTCCAGAACAAGAGGAAGACTGTTGAGGTCCGTTGTCAGGTCGCGGTTTAAAAGCACATACTTCGTAATCGCTTTTGAAAAGATTTCATTTGCCAAGAGGAATTTCAACACGACAAAATGGAGCTTTTTCAGTCTCTCTTTGGCCGGCAATGTATCATGGGCTATTTTTAAAAGTTCACCGTCAAAAATTTTTCCCGCAAGGCTGATATCCTGAAAAACTTGAAAAATCAGCGCCTCTCTGGATCCAAAGCAATAATTGATCATGGCGAGCTGGACGCCGGCTTCTTTGACGATCGCGCGCGATGTCACTTCCTCCGGCGCCGTGCAGGAGAGCATCAGCTTCCGCGTTGCTTTCTTCAGTTTATCTTTAGTGATATCCCGTTTCATATCCTTGCCTCCATCCTGCCCCCCATTATTGAACGCGTTCAATAATGGTATACACCGATTCTGTTGTCGTGTCAATCGGAAATTTATGTAGACTGGAACACAAGCAACAGGGAGGGTCCGGGGTTAGTAAATCATTCGGAGACACCACTTTTCATGACGTTTAATCAAAGTACCGTCGGACAGTATGGTCTCATTACATGCGACGGGAAAGAAATTCTCCCGCCCATTTGTGACAACATTCTTTCCGTATCCGCAAACGGAATGGTTCTTGTTCGCGTCAACGGAAAGTATGGATATTATGAGGTCAAGGAGTAAAAAGAGATAATTGCCTTCTTCTTTACAAACAAGCCTATCAAACGTCTTCAGGGTTTCAAGGCAGTAATCGGAACGACCATAACGCCATCTTCTCGAGTATATGAAAAACTCGTTACACCACAGATCACACAGAGAAATTGTGGTGCGACCGCTTTGCCGTCTGTTTCCATAAAAGTTTTTATCCGGTTCAATTCGAGAGCAGCGGAATCTATTTGACCGGCTCCCAATTTTATTTCTATTGCGCCCCAACGACCGTCCGGTAATTCGATGATTGCGTCAATTTCGCGACCTGTTTCATCACGATAGTGGTAGAGTTTTGCACCGATTGCTTCGGAGTATATTCTGAGATCGCGAATACACATTGATTCAAACAAGAACCCAAACGTATGCAAGTCAGACAACAATCTTTCTGCGCCTGCGCCTAGAGCAGCAATTGCTAACGATGGATCAACAAATCGCTTTTTTGCGGATTTTCCGATTCTGACAGATGATCTCAGATTGGGACTGAAGGCCGGTTGTTCATCGAGTATAAACAAACGTCGAAGTACATCCAAATATTCGGTAACTGTGTTTGGATTTAAGTCTTCGCCTGTTTCTTCGAGAATATCTTTCATCAAAGTCGTGTTGCCGGCAAGAGTGCTCTCATTTCTAGCCAATGAGTGAAGCAGCATTGCAAATTTTCTTTGATTTCTGTTCGTGTTATCTATTCTGCGAATGTCCTCCTCGACGATACTTTTCAAATAGGCCTTGGGTAATTCGGAAAAGGATTTGGATGGCATACCAATGCTATCGGGCCAACCACCACGAATGGCAAGGTTGATTACTTGATGGATCGAAGTTTCTTCGGACTTTGCTTCCCTAATGTTTCCTGAAAAAAGTTCCGTAAGGGAGACTTGCCCGGTGGAATCTCCGGACTCAAAGAGAGACATGGGTCTCATTCGTATTTTTGAAATTCTTCCGGTTCCGCTATGAAGAATTCCTTTATGAGTCGGCGTTGACGATCCGGTTAGTATGAAACGACCTTTATCCCGAGATTCATCCACGGCAAATCGGACAGCATCCCACAGCGCCGGAACTTCTTGCCATTCATCCAGTAATCGAGGGGAAGAGCCTTCAAGAACTAAACCGGGGCTCAGTTGAGCCATCGTCCGGTTCTGGAAGTTCTTTTCGGGGCTGCCAATAAAAGATACACTGTTTGCATGATTTAGCGCTGTCCATGTTTTCCCACACCATTTTGGCCCCTCAATGCAAATAGCACCAAATATTTCTAGCTGCTTGCTTATCTGATCATCAATGATTCTTTCATGATATCCCGTTTTCGTTAAACTCATAATTACCTCGCTGAAGAATGGTGTTTTATGAATTCACAATAACACAACAATAGAGTTTCGACAAATATATTAAGAGATATTCGCAACGCATAACAGGAGGATTTCAGATATTTTAATAAGAGAATATCGGATTTGATGAAAGAGCGTACTCAGAATTCGGCAATGCAAATGGGCAAAGTATCAACTATGACGCTTTGCCCTTCACAATTTTCTGAGAGATGTCCGTGCGCTCCCGCTTATCTTCTTCTTTTCAAAATAATAAAACCTATCGCTCCAAGAATCGTTAGCGCAAGTATTGCGCCTCCGACCCAGAACACAATCGGGTTGATACCCACGGACGGGTCGTCTGTCTGCGAGTTGTTATCTGTCGTTCCGTCCGGCGTTTCCGTTACAGTTGGTGCCGGAGCAGATGTCGGCGTCGATGTGGGTGCCGGTGTCGGAATAGGAGTTTCCGTTGGTTTTGGCGCCGGTGTCGGCGAAACAGTCGGCGTCGAGGTCGGTGTCGGAATTGGAGTTGCTGTAGGTTTCGGTGTGGGTGTTGACGTCGGCAAAGGCGTCGGCGGCGCTTCCGGAGCAGCGATCGTAGTCACATCAAGTTTCGATGATGTTGCTGATGCTTTGACAGTTGCCGTTTCTTTTATTCTCTGATAGAAGTCATAGGGCGTTCCGCTTGAGAGCCCGCTGAACACATTACTATCCTGCCATGTGCCTGTGGATACATCTGCTCCTTTATTTACTTTTATATACTCATAGCCTGCTACGGATACAAGCGTCACGGTTGTTTTTGTTTTTGCGGACAACACGGGTGCGACAGCTGAAGCTGCGTCGGCTTTCTGCGCAGCCGATGTCGGAGTTCCGGTGACGGATCCTGTCTCAAAACTGCTTCTGATTTTCACTGTGATCTGAAAACCGATATCTGCTTGCACTAACGTGTATGTAGAGTCTGTTGCCAATTCTATATCAGTGTTGCCCCGCACCCACTGGTACGAGAGCGTTCCTGTGTTGTTACTGCCGGTAAGCGACGCAGTCAGTGTTTGCCCGAAAACGGGTGAGCCCGTGATATTCGCTGTTCCCGTAAGCACCGGATTTGACGTTGTCACATCCAGTTTGGAGGATACATCGGACGCATTGTGCGTAGTCGTTTCCTTTATTCTCTGATAGAAATCATACGCTGTAGTGCTCGAAAGACCGGTGAATACATTGCTATCCTGCCATGTCCCCGTGGATAAATCCGCTCCGTCTGCAACCCGCATATACTCGTAACCCGTCACAAATGTCAGCAACACAGTCGACTCCGTCTTGCTGAATAGCACAGGGGCAATCGGCGATGCAGCGTCTGCTTTATTTACGATCAGCGTCACGCTCGTCGTCGTCTCATAGTAATTGTCGCTGTCCGTCGGCGTGAAGGTTACCGAGTATGCTGTTACCCCGCTGTCCGATACGGATGGTTCAATCGTACCTGTCGTCCAGGAAAATGTCCCCGCCGTATTTGTCGATCCACCCGTCAGGGTCGAATCCGAAAGTGCCTGTCCGTATGTTATGTCCGAGGCGGTTGGTGCAGTGGTAATGGTCGGGGTTGCTTTGTCCACCGTGATTGTGATCATTGTCGTCGTCTCATTGTAATTGTCGCTGTCCGTCGGCGTAAAGGTTACCGAGTATGTTGTTACCCCGCTGTCCGATACAGACGGCTCCGTCGTTTCAGTTGTCCAGGAGAACATCCCCTCAACACTTGCCGATCCGCCCGTCAGGTCCGAATCTGAAAGAGCCTGCCCGTATGTAATTGTCGAAGCCGTCGGCGCAGTGGTGATCGTCGGAGTCGCTTTATTTACGATCAGCGTCACGTTCGTCGTCGTCTCATTGTAATTGTCGCTGTCCGTCGGCGTGAAGGTTACCGAGTATGTTGTTACCCCGCTGTCCGATACGGATGGCTTCGTAATTCCTGCTGTCCAGGAGAACGTCCCCTCAACGCTTGCCAATCCGCCCGACAGTTCCGAATCTGAAAGGGACTGCCCGTATGTAATGGCCGAAGCTGATGGCGCGGTGGTGATCGTCGGTGTCGCTTTATTTACGATCAGCGTCACGTTCGTCGTCGTTTCATTGTAAT
>JAAYFC010000137.1 GCA_012728435.1 Clostridiales bacterium
CCCACCGCCGAGCCCACCGCCGAGCCCACAGCCGACCCCACCGCCGAGCCCACGGCAGAGCCCACACCCGAGCCGACCGCGCCGCCTGTCACCAAGGTGCCCAATTTGCCGCAGTACCAGTCCATCCGCTTTAAGGAAGGCAGCTACCCCGTCTACACCGGCCCTGGCACAAACTACTACCGGGTGGAGAAGGCCACAGTTGGCGGCGGCGTCTGCCGCCTGTACGGCACCGACGGCGATTGGCTGCTGATGGGATACGGCACCAGCGACGGCGGCTACCGCATCGGCTACATCACAAAGGATGCCCTGCCCGATGACATCAAGACTGAGGCCCTCACCTTTAGCGCCAACCAGGTCAAGCTGAACACAGAAGCCCGGCTGATCGATGACCCCATCATCAACGCCAAGCAGATTGGCCGCTTGCCGGCCGGCAGCACTGTCACCCTGCTGGCCTACCTGGAGGAAGGTAGCAGCTGGGCCTACATTGAGGTCGCGGACTTTAACGGCAAGCCCGCGCGCGGCTTCATCAAACGGAACAACTTTGAGTAAGGCATAAACGCATCTAAACCCAATCTTCCGTCCCAGGCGCAGCGCGCGCCTGGGACGTTTTTGAGCCACCTGGACTGCGCGGTTTCCTTTACAAAAACAGGGCACCTTGTTACAATCGCTGTACTACACGAAAGGTGGCAACCATGTTTAACATCGGCCTGTCTGAGCTTATCCTCATCCTGCTTGTCGCCTTTTTGATTGTCGGCCCCAAGGACCTGCCCAAAGTGGCGCGCGCCCTGGGCCGCTTTACGCGCTTCCTGAAAACCAAGTGGCAGGAGTTCTTACAGGAGACGGAACTGGACGAAACAGTGGCGGAGTTTGAGGCAGCCAAGCGCGATATCAAGCGCACCGTCAAGGACTTCAACCCACTGCACGAGGTAAAGGAAGCGCAGGATATGGCGCGCACAGCCTTCACTGGCGACGGCAGCGCCGAACCACCCCCACCTGAGGAGAAGAAGGAGGATCATTCAAAATGAGACTGGGCCCGCTTGAAATTATTCTGATTTTGGTTTTGGCGCTGGTACTGTTTGGCGGCAAAAAGCTGGCTGGCGTGGGCAAAGCGCTGGGACAGAGCATCCGTGAGTTTAAAAAGGAAGTCGGCAAGGAACAGGACGGCACAACAACGGATGAACCTGCAAAGGTCGAAGAGAAAAACGACTGATTTGAAGGTGTTAGCAGCCTGATGAGCAAAGCCAAACGCAAACAAGAGACAAAAGAAACCAAGCAGGGCTTCACCAGCCACCTGCTGGCCTTGCGTAGCATGGTCCTGCGTATGGCGCTGGTGGTGTTTGCCGCCTTTTTACTGGTCTTTTACGTATTTAACAAACCGCTGGTGGCATTCATCCTGCAGCCGGTGTTGGCGCGCGGCATCCAGGTCATCGCTACCCGGGTGAGCGAATCGCTGATGATGCAGTTCAAGCTCAGCCTGGTGGCGGGCCTGGTCATCAGCATGCCGGTATTAAACTGGGAGATTTGGCGCTTTATCGGCCCTGCACTGTATCCCAAGGAGAAAAAGGCCTACTGGGCCTTGCTGCTTACCACCATCACGCTGTTTTTTGTGGGCGTGGTGTTTTCTTACCTGACGGTCTTCCCCCTGGCGGTCAGCCTGTTTTATGAGGCAGGTGAAGGCATCGCCACCTCGATGTGGTCGGTGGAGGGCTATTTCAACTTCATCCTCTCCTTTGTGCTGCCCTTTGGGCTGATGTTTGAATTGCCGGTGGTAATCTACCTGCTGGCGCGCAGCGGCCGGGTGACAGCCCAGGGCATGGGCCGCGCGCGGCGCTACTTTATCCTGGGCGCGGCGGTTGCCGCTGCCATCTTAACCCCGCCGGACATCGTGTCCCAGATTTTGCTGCTCATTCCCATCCTGGCCTTATATGAAATCAGCGTGCTCATCGCGCGCTTCATCAAACCTGTGGAGAAAGCGGAGGAAAGCGCGGCCTGATCTGCCCGAAGCTTTTATGGAACCAGATTGCATTAACCTGCCCGCTGCCCAAGCGGGCATATTTAGTCCCAGCGGGTTTTCAAAACCTGCCCGCTTAAACGTTTTAGATGGATTGTCCTGCCTTGACACCCCTGGTTTAAACGCCTAAACTGAATGTATATCAAGTATTTTAAGGAGGAAACAACATGGAACATCTCCAATCCCGCCGTGATTTTCTAAAGACCTCTGCCAAAATGATGGCCGGTGTCGCCCTGGTCTCCGCAGGCCATCCCCTGATGAACGCCAGCGCGGAAGCCATCCAGGCCGCTCCCTTCCCCTTCCCCTACTCCCGGATTGACCCGGATAAGGCAGAGGAGCGCGGCTACAAGGGCTACTACGAAAAAGGCGGTTGCGCCCGCGGCGCCGCCGATGCCCTGATTGGCCTGTTGGCAGATGATGTTGGCTATCCCTTCAACCAGATTCCGATTGACATGTTCGCCAACGGCGCCACCGGCTACGGCGCGGGCAGCCTGTGTGGTTCCCTGGCCGGGGCGGTCAACATGATTGGCCTTGTCTGCCAGCCCGATGACGCGAAGAAGCTGACCCAGGAGCTGTTTGCCTGGTACCGCGAGGCAGAGCTGCCCATCTACCAGCCCAACACAAAAAGCGTCACCACTGTCGCCAAATCCGTCAACTGCATGGAATCCGTCAGCCATTACATGGAAGCGACCGGCGCCAAGATGGGCGATACCACCCGCAAAGAGCGTTGCGCCGGCGTCACCGCCGACACCGCCAAAAAGACCGCGGAGCTGCTTAACGCGCACTTCGGCGTCTGATTTACCCTTAATACCTAAAGCCTTCACCCCGAAGCCATCCCGGCTTCGGGGTTTTTCATCATTTTCTAATGATTCCTGCTCTTTTCCCTTAATCAAACGCGGTTATCATACAGCCATACCACAAGGAAATGAGGAGAAAAACAATGGAACATTTTGAAATGGTAGAAAAGCTGCGGCAGAAAGCCAACATCAGCTACGAGGAAGCCAAGAACGCCCTGGAGCACAGCGACTGGGATCTGTTAGACGCCCTGGTCTACCTGGAAAGTCAAAACAAAATCAACAAGGAACCCGCGGACAGCTACACCACCCGGAAGGAAAAACAGCAGGCACCCTCTGAGGAGGAGGACTTGCGCGGCGTGTTCACCAAAGTGTTCAGCTACATCGCGGAGCTCATCACCAAGGCCAACGGCATCCACATGGACGTGAGTAAAAAGGGCCGTGTCGCCATCTCCATCCCGCTGACTGTTTTGATCCTGCTGCTCATCTTCATGTTCTGGTGGGTTCTGCCCATCCTGGTGCTCGGCCTCTTTTTGGGCTTCCGCTACAGCTTCCGCGGCCATCAGGTGACGGACACCGTCAACAAGGCCATGGACAAGGTGGCGCAAACGGCAGAGCAAATCAAGAGCAACATGCATACCGACTCGCATCAAAGCGGGAAATAAGCTAAAAAAGTACAAGGGGGGGATGATGCCCTTTTGTGCTTTTTACTTGCCAAGACAAGGCTGCAATGGCATGATGCGGATAGAAAAGAACATGATGAAACCGGGAGGCAACCATGCATAAAATCCTGCTGGTGGAGGACGAGCCCAACATCGCGCGCTTTGTTGAGCTGGAGTTGACCCACGAAGGCTATGAGGTGACAAAGGCCGAGGACGGGCGTGAGGGCCTGCGGCTTGCTGAGGAAGGCGGCTTTGATCTGATGCTGCTGGACATCATGCTGCCCGGGCTCAACGGGCTGGAGGTGCTGCGCCGCTTGCGCAAGACAAGCCGTTTGCCTGTACTGATGCTCACAGCCCGGGACGCCGTGATGGACAAGGTGACCGGGCTGGATATGGGCGCGGATGATTACATCACCAAGCCCTTTTCCATTGAGGAGTTGTTAGCGCGCATCCGCACCGCATTGCGCAAGCAGACCAAGCAGGAGACACCGCAGCTAAGCTTTGGCCCCCTGAACATGGACGTGTTGCGCCACATGGTGACCATTCAAGAGGAAACGGTGGACTTAACCGGGCGGGAGTTCTCCCTACTTCAGACCCTGCTTGAGAACCAGGGCATTGTGCTGTCCCGTGAGACGCTGATGGACCGCGTGTGGGGCTATGATTTTGTGGGTGAAACCAACCTGGTGGATGTGTACATCCGCTACCTGCGCGCGAAAATCGCGGAGAAGACGGACCGCAAGCTCATCCAGACTGTACGCGGTGTGGGCTACGTACTGCGGGAGGATGAAGGGCAATGAGTGAAAACAAACGCATGAACTCCATCGCCCGGCGGGTGTCCACCAGCTTTGTGCTGCGGCTGCTGCTGATTATGCTGCTCATTAACGCGGTGCTCATCACCAACTTCCTGGCCTGGACGGCCTACAGCATGGAGAAGACCGCGCTGGGCAGCGCCTGGCAGGCGGATTTGACGCGCGCGTTTGATTATGACGGGTCACTGCCGGTGCGCACACGCCTTGAGCGAATGAACTACACCTTCTCCCTCCCAGGCGGGGCAAAGCACACAGTTGCAGCCGGCCAAATTTTGCTGACCATGATCCGTGCGATGAATGTGGTGATCATCGCGGAAATCGTCATCGCCGTCTTACAGTACCGCGGCTTTAAACGCAGAACCCTGCTGTTGCTTTCCCCGCTTCAGAAGATTGCGCAGACCGCCCAGGCCTTGAGCGAAACCCAGTTTGATGAGCAGAAGTTTCACAGCCTGGAGGACGCCATCCAAAACATCAGCGTGCTCTCCCCCAGCGCGCGCTTGTCCACCGGCCACAGCGAGCTGATTGGGCTTGAAAACGCGGTCAACAACTTAATCAGCCGCATGCATGACGCCTACCGGCAGCAGACGCGCTTTGTGTCCGACGCCTCGCATGAGCTGCGCACGCCCATCGCGGTCATCAAGGGCTATGCGGAGCTGCTTTCCCGCTGGGGCAAGGACGACCCCAAGGTGATGGAGGAATCCGTCAACGCCATGCTGGCGGAGGCGAACAACATGCAGCGGCTGGTGGAGCAGCTGCTGTTCTTAGCCCGCGGCGACGCGGGGCGCACCGCCTTTGCGCCCAAGAAGGTTGATTTGCGGGAGCTGCTGCTGTCCGCCGTGGATGAGTACAAATTAATCGGCACCCAGCACGTCTTCCGCATCCGGGCGGAGGAACCAGTGTTCACCTTTGGGGACGAGGCCATGCTGAAGCAGGCCTTGCGCATCCTGGCAGACAACGCCATCAAGTACTCGCCCGAGGGCTCCGTCATCACCCTTCGCGCGGGGTACAGCCCCCAGGGCATGGCCATCTTAAGCGTACAGGACAATGGGACGGGCATCAGCGCGGAGGATATGCCGCATCTGTTTGAACGTTTTTACCGCAGCGATCCCGCGCGCACCCGCGGCGGCACGGGCTTGGGCCTGGCCATCGCCAAGTGGATTACCGAGCGGCACGAGGGGCATATTGATGTGTTCTCCAGCCTGGATTTGGGCACGCGTTTCACGCTGAACTTGCCCGCATATCAAGAAGAGGACAGCAAGGTGTCAAGCGATGCTGCGGCAACAGCATATAATCCCCCGTCTTTTTGATGATTTAAAGGAGGCTCTTCATGCAGAACACCGCCAAATCCGCCCATCCCCGCCCTGATTTTAAGCGGGAGGACTACCAGCTGCTAGACGGCGCTTGGCAGTTTGCCTTTGATGATAAAAACCTGGGCATCAAAGACCACTGGGATCGCCCGGGGCATCCGCTGAACATGACCATCCAGGTTCCCTTTTGCTACCAGAGCGAAAAAAGCGGGATCCATACCGATGAAATCCACCCCATTTTATGGTATCGCAGAGCCTTTAGCATCAATCCCAATTGGGATGGAAAGCACATCTGGCTGCGTTTTGGCGCGGTGGATTTTGAAGCCTGGGTGTATGTGAACGGGCGGATGGTGGGCAGCCACAAGGGCGGCTACGCGCCCTTTGGCTTTGACATCACGCAGTATTTAGTGCAGGGCGAAAACGACCTGTGTCTGCGGGTGGTGGACACGCCGGATTTGTCCCAGCCGCGCGGCAAGCAGTACTGGCAGCGCGGGCTGATGGGCTGCTGGTACACGCCTGTAAGCGGCATCTGGCAGTCCGTTTACCTGGAAGCAACAGGATGCAGCAGTTTTGAATCCATCCATGTCACCCCGGACATCGACCGCTGTGAGGCACGGATTGACAGCCTGATTACAGGCAAGATGGCAGCGCCCCTCACCCTTGGGTATGAGGTGAGTCTGGACGGTAAAACCACGCACCGCGGCCAGTGGCAAAGCACAACGCCCCGCGCCAACCTCACCCTGGACATGCGCGAGGCGGGGGTGGACTCCCTGCGCTATTGGCGGCCGGAGGACCCGGCCTTATACCAGCTCACGCTCACCCTTTATCAGGAAAACAAGCAGCTTGACCGCGTGACCACCTATTTTGGCATGCGCAAAATCGAGGTTCAAAACGGGCAGGTCTTGTTAAACCACCAGCCCATCTACCAGCGCCTGGTGCTGGACCAGGGCTACTGGCCAGACACCCTGCTTACCCCGCCTGATGAGGAAGCCCTCATCGCGGACGTGCAATGGATTAAAAAGCTGGGCTTCAACGGCGTGCGCAAGCACCAGAAGATGGAGGACCCGCGCTTTTACCACTGGTGCGACCGGCTTGGTCTGCTCGTCTGGGCGGAGCTGCCCGCCTGCTACACCTACAACAACCAGATGCTGGAAAACAATTTTGGCGCCATGATGGATTTCATCAACCGCGACTATAACCATCCCAGCATCATCGCATGGGTGCCCTTCAACGAGTCCTGGGGTGTGCGGGAGATCTACGCGGATAAAAAACAGCAATCCGCGGCACGGATGCTGACCCAGCTGTGCTATGCGGCAGACGGCACCCGCATCGTCAGCGCCAATGACGGCTGGGAGCAAACGGAAACAGACATCTGCGCCCTGCATGATTACGCAGCGGACGGCAAGACGCTCAAACAGCATTTTGCCGACCGCGCCCAGGTGGAAAAAACCGGCTGCGACTGGCGGCTGGCCTACGCCAAGGGCGTGGTGCCAACGGGTGAGGAGGCCTTCATCATCACCGAGTACGGCGGCATCGCCATGCAAAACAAAGGCGCGCAGGAGGACATGGGCGGCATGGCCACCTGGGGCTATCATGACAAGGTGGCGGATGAGGAGGCCTTCCTCAAACGATTTGAGGATGTGACCAGCGCCATCCGTTCCATCCCCTACTGCGTGGGCTACTGCTATACACAGCTGACCGATGTCATGCAGGAGATCAACGGCCTGCTGGGGCCTGACCGCGTGCCCAAGGCGGACCCGGATAAAATCCGCGCGATCAACCAGTAACACGCTGTCACCTGGACGCCAAACCATTTTAAAACACATGGAATGCCCCGTTATAACGCCCTGTTCCGGTTGAAAAACAGGGGGTGCGGTGCTATACTTCATCATGGCTGGCTGCGCAGGCTACGCGCAGCCCATGTTTATCTGCGGGGCGAATTGTGATTGGCCCCTGACACGACGAAAGGAAGCATGTATGAAAACAGTGGATTTCCTGCGGGAGATCACAAGGCTCCGCGGGCTGTCCGGGGATGAGGGTCTTGTCAGCGCCTTTGTCGCCCAGCAGTTTGCGCCCTACTGCGATGAGGTCACGGTCGACGTGATGCACAACGTCATCGCGCGCAAGAAGGGCCCCGGCAAAAAGGTGATGTTCGCCGCGCACCTGGACGAAATTGGCCTGATGGTCAGCAAGATTGAGGACGATGGCAGCGTCCGCATGGGCTCTGTCGGCGGCGTGGACCCGCGCATTTTGCCCGGGCAGCGCGTGACGGTCTTTGGCAAGGAGGAGCTGCTGGGCATCATCGGCGCCAAAGCGCCGCACCTGCTCAGCCAGGAGGAGCGCGGCAAGAACTACATGCGTGAGGACTTGCATGTGGATGTCGGCCTTCCCGCGCAGCGCGTGAAGGAACTGGTGCAAATTGGGGACCAGATTCAGCTGGAGCACCGCTTCACAGAGTTGCAAAACAACCGCATCGCGGTGAAGACCTGTGATGACCGCGCCTGCGTGGCGATGATGTTTGACGCGCTCAAGCGCTTACAGGACATCCGCCATGACGCGGATTTGTACTTCGTCGCCACCGCGCAAGAGGAGGTTGGCTCCCGCGGTGCCAGGACATCCGCCTTCGCGCTGGAGCCGGACTACGCGGTCGCGCTGGATGTCTGCCACGCGGAGACACCGGGCGCGCCCCAGGGGACGATGAAGTTAAGCTCCCTGACGGCATCCATGGGGCCATATTTGCACCCCGTGCTGCGCAGCAAGCTGATGGACGTGGCCAAGGACAACAACATCAGCCTGCAAACCGCGGTCGTCCCGCGCTATACCAGCACGGACGCGGACGACATCGGCTCCGCACGCGACGGCATCCCCACTGTGCTTTTGGAGCTGCCGCTCAAGTACATGCACACCACGGTGGAGTTGCTGGACGGCAAGCTCTTAACAGAGGGCGGGCGCCTGCTTGCGCAGTTTGCCGCTGCTGTTAAAGAGGACTGGGAGGACGAGCTATGGACTTAAAAGCATTAACCGAGGCCTTTGGCCCCTCTGGCAGTGAGAACGAGGTGCGCAAACTGCTAAAGGAAGCCGCCAGCAAGCTGTGTGATGACATCACAATTGACCGCTGCGGCAACCTGGTGTGCCGCAGGCAGGGGAGCGACCACAGCAAACCTTCCGTGACCTTCGCCGCGCACATGGATGAGATTGGCTTTATCGTCACCGGCCATACGGAGGACGGCCTGCTGCGCTTCCGCCCCATTGGCGGGGTGGACCCGCGGGTGGTGGTCTCCAAATGGGTTCTGATCGGCCCGGAGAAAATCAAGGGCATCATCGGCGCCATGGCCATCCACCTGCAAACAAAGGCCGACCGCGAGCGCGTGCTGGGCTACGACAACCTGTATATCGACATTGGCGCGGCGGACAGCAAGGAGGCCGAGAAGCTGTGCCCCCTTGGCACCTATGCCGTGTTTGACACCGAGTATACCGAGTTTGGGGATGGCTTTATCGCCGCGCGCGGCCTGGATGACCGCGTGGGCTGCAAAAACCTGCTGGAGATTTTAAAAACCAGCGACTATGAAGGCGACCTGTGCTGCGTGTTTGTCACCCAGGAGGAGGTCGGCCTGCGCGGTTCCACCGGCGCTGCCTTCCACCTGCAGCCGGACATCGCCATCATCCTGGAAGGCACCGCCGCCAATGACCTGGGCGACACGCCGCTGCGCTACCAGGTATGCGTCCCGGGCGAGGGCGTGGCCATCAGCTTCATGGATCACGCCAGCATCGCTGATAAAGACCTGTTTAACCAAATGAAGGATGTGGCAGTGGCGCGGGGCATCCCGCACCAGATCAAGCGCGCCATCACCGGCGGCAATGACGCGGGCAGCTTCCAGACCTCCGGCAAAGGCGCGCGCACCTGCGTGCTGTCCGTCCCCTGCCGCTATATCCACTCGGGCAACAATGTCGCCAAACTAAGCGATATTAAGGCGCAGGCTGATTTGGCCTTAGCGTTTCTCAACAGCTTATAAGCAAGAGGAGGAATACCATGCTTCGCGATACACTGCAAACCCTGCTATCCTGCTACGGCCCCTCCGGCAGCGAGCACGCCGTCGCCGACAAGGTTCGCGAGCTGCTGTCCGGCCATGTGGACAGCATGAAAACCGACGCGCTGGGCAACCTGATTGTGGAAAAATTCAGCGCGGATGAAAACGCCAAGACCATCATGATTGCCGCCCACATGGACCACATCGGCCTGGTGGTGACCAACATCGAAAAAGAGGGCTTCCTGCGGGTAAGCGCCATTGGCGGCATCGGCCCAAAGCTGGTAAGCGGCCGCAAGCTGGTGTTCGCTGACGGCACGCCCGGCGTATGCGCCATCGAACCCAACAAGAAAGACCCCAGCGCGCAGCCCGGCTTGAACGATGTCTTTATCGACATCGGTGCTGAGAGCCGCGAAGAGGCTGAGAAACTGGTGAGCATCGGGGATGTGGCGGTGTACGCGCCGGATTTCACGCAGCTGGGCCGTCACAAGGTCGCCAGCCCCGCGATGGATGACCGCTGCGCCTGCGCCCTGCTGGTTGAGCTGCTCATGTACGCGGACAACCAGAAACACAACATCGTCGGCGTCTTCACCACCCAGGAGGAGGTTGGCCTTAGAGGTGCTACCGTCGCCGCCTTCACCGTCCAGCCGGACATCGGCTTGGCGCTGGATGTGACCGGCTGGGGCGATACACCCGAGACCGACCTGCCCGCTGTAAAGCTGGGCGCGGGCCCGGCGGTGAAAATCATGGACCGCAGCATGATTGCCACGCCCAGCGTGCGTGAGAAGCTGTTTGAGGCGGCGGACATGGCGGGCGTCGCGGTGCAGCGCGAGGTGCTGGCCTACGGCGGCACCGACGGCGGCGCCATCCAGCTAAGCCGCGGCGGCGTGCCCACGGGCACCCTGTCCATCCCCTGCCGCTATGTGCACTCGGCCAACGAAGTGATCGACATGCGCGACATGGAGGGCGCCCTGAAGGTCCTCCTGCAGTTTGTCGACCTGGCCTGACAAAAGAAAAAGGAAACCATATGAAAGAACAACTGACCGCGAAGCATCTGCGCAACCTGTTTATTGAGTTTTTTGTGAAAAAGGGGCACACCGTCATCCCCTCCGCTTCGCTGATTCCGGAAAATGACCCCACCGTCCTGTTTACCACAGCAGGCATGCACCCCTTGGTGCCCTATTTGATGGGACAGCCGCATCCGGCCGGCAAGCGCCTGTGCAACGTGCAAAAATGCGTGCGCACCGGCGATATTGACGATGTGGGCGACAAAAGCCACCTCACCTTCTTTGAGATGCTGGGCAACTGGAGCCTGGGCGACTATTTTAAAGAAGAGATGATCCCCTGGAGCTGGGAGTTTCTTACCAGTCCGGACTGGCTGGGCTTGGACCCTGACACCCTGGCCTTCTCGGTCTTTGAGGGCGATGAGCATGCGCCGCGGGATGAGGAAAGCTTCAACCTCTGGGTCAAGGCAGGCGCCAAACCAGAGCAGATCTTCTACCTGCCCAAGGAATACAACTGGTGGGGCCCGGCAGGCTTAACCGGCCCTTGCGGCCCGGATACCGAGATGTTTATCGTCAGGGATCAGGCGCCCTGCGGCCCCGACTGCAGCCCGGCCTGCGACTGCGGCCGGTATCTGGAGATCTGGAACGACGTGTTCATGCAGTACAACAAACTGCCCGACGGCACCTATGAGCCGCTGCAGCACGCCAACGTGGACACCGGGATGGGCCTTGAGCGCACGGTGCTGGTCTTAACCGGCAAGGATTCAGTGTATGAGACGGACCTGTTCTCTCACATCATCAAAAGGATCGAGGAGCTGTCCGGCAAAACCTACCTGGACGGAGACGAAGACACCCTGCGCGCCTTCCGGGTGGTGGCCGACCACATGCGCACCGCCACCTTCATCCTGGGGGATCCCCGGGGCGTGTCGCCCTCCAATGTGGACCAGGGCTATGTGCTCAGACGGCTGATTCGGCGCGCGGTGCGCTATGGCCGCCAGCTGGGGCTTAGCGATGATTTCACGGCGGAGATTGCCATCGTCATCATCGACCAGTACCAGGAGGTTTATCCGGAGCTGAAGCAGAACCGCTCCTTTGTGCTGGAGCAGCTGCTGCTGGAGGAGAAGCGCTTTGCCCGCACCATTTCCCAGGGCATGCGGGAGTTTGACAAGATGCTGTCCCATATGCAGGAGGGCATCGACAACTTCAATGCCATGCGGGACAAGCTGATGGACACCGTGGTCAGCCGGGATGTGCTCAAGCGGGTGAAGGAAGCCCAGGAAGCCATGAAGAATGTGGGCTCCACCCTGGAGCCCCTGCCGGAATTGGCCGCCTTTGCCAAGGAAGTGGAAAAGCTCACCGAGGCCTTCCAGACCATTGAAAATTTCCGGGGTGTGCTGGAAAAACAGTTCACCGGCATGAAAACCATCAAGGGCAAGGACGCCTTCAAGCTGTACGACACCTACGGCTTCCCCGTGGAAATCACCATGGAACTGGCCGAGGAGCACGGCCTGAAGGTGGACCAGGATGCCTTTGACGCCCGCTTCCGGGAGCATCAGAAGGCCAGCCAGGCAGGAGCCCAGCAACGCTTCAAGGGCGGCCTGGCCGATCACAGCGAGGAAACCACCAAGCTGCACACCGCCACCCACCTGCTGCAGGCTGCCCTGCGCCAGGTGCTGGGGGACGAAGTGGCCCAAAAGGGCAGCAACATCACCGCCGAGCGCCTGCGCTTTGACTTCACCTTTGGCCGCAAGGTCACAAGGGAGGAGCTGGACCAGGTGGAGGCCATCGTCAATGAGGTGATACAGCAAGACCTGCCCGTATCCTTTGAGGAGATGACGGTGGAAGACGCCAAGAAAACCGGTGCCATCGGCCTGTTTGGCGACCGCTATGGGGAGATGGTGCGGGTGTACTCCGTAGGGGACTTCAGCAAGGAGCTGTGCGGCGGCCCCCATGTGGACAGCACAGGGGAACTGGGCAGCTTCAAAATCCAAAAGGAAGAATCCTCCTCTGCCGGGGTGCGCCGCATCCGCGCTGTTGTTCAATAAACTTCAACACCCATTGATTCAAGCATAATTCCTGGGCTCCAGGAATTATGTTTTTGTACCAGACAAGCGCGTTCATTCACAAGGAGGGAATTGATGCCATTATTTGAGATGTCGCTTGAGCAAATGCTCACCTACCAGGGCAGAAACGAACGGCCGCAGGATCATAAAGCCTATTGGGACCGCGCAGTGAAAGAGATGCACAGCATGGGAACCCAGGCAAAGCTGAGCCCTGCGCGCTTCACAGCGCCCGGGCTTGAGTGCTTTGACCTGTACTTCACAGGTGTGGGCGGCGCGCAGGTCTATGCCAAGCTGCTTCGGCCAAAGGATGCGGATAACTGCCCCGCAGTGGTGCGCTTTCACGGCTACGCGGGCAGCTCCGGAGATTGGGTGAACTATGTGTCCTACGCCCAGTCCGGCTTTGTCGTCGCGGCCTTGGACAGCCGCGGCCAGGGCGGCCAGTCCGAGGACATGGGCAGCGTAAAGGGCAACACCTACCACGGACAGATTATCCGCGGCCTGGATGACCCGGACCCCGATAAACTGTTAACCCGCGCCCTGTTTTTGGACGCAGCGCAGCTTGCGCGCGTGGTGATGGATTTGCCCTATGTGGAAGCAAGCCGCGTTGGCGCGACCGGCGGCAGCCAGGGCGGCGCCTTGACCTTGGCCTGCGCGGCCCTGGAGCCGCGAATTAAGCGCTTGGCCCCCACCTTCCCCTTCATGTGCGATTATCGCCGTGTGTGGGAGATGGACCTGGCTGTGGGCGCTTATGCCGAGCTGCGCGATTACTTCCGCTGGTTTGACCCGCAGCACAAACGGGAGGCGGAGGTCTTTACCAAATTGGGCTATGTGGACCTGCAGCACCTGGCGCATCGCATCAAAGGGGAAACCCTCATGAGCATCGGGCTGATGGACACCATCTGCCCGCCTTCCACCCAGTTTGCCGCCTACAACAAAATCACGGCCAAGAAGCGCTATGAGCTGTGGCCGGACTTTGGGCATGAAGCCCTGCCCGGCAATGACGACCTGATTTTTGAGTTTATGCTGGGGTTGTGAGCCGCATTTGTGTGATGGTGCCCTAAATGATATAATTTTTGATTGTGAAGAAAACAGTAAAAAAGGAGGGTCTCATTTTGATTCCAGACATCGTTTCCTCCCTGCAGGGCAGCTTTGCCAAAGGCGCGCATTCCGAGCTGCGCGCCCAGCGCAGCCTGGCCCGGCGGGTGGTGCTGCTGGGCGGCAACCTGGTGGGCAACACCCGCTCTGACAGCCAGGGTGTGTCCGCCCGGGTGTACAAAAACGGCGTGTACGGCTTTGCCTCCGCGGCGGATTTAAGCGCCGAGGCTGCCAAGCGCGCCCTCGCCACCGCCTCAAAGAACGCCATCTTCCTGGACGAACGGGTGAAACCGGGCAAGGGCGCCCTGCCGGACATCAAAAGCGGCGTCTTCCCCGCCCAGGCGGATTTCAACGACCCGGAGCAAAAGCGCTACCTGGACTTTGTAAAGCCCCTGGATGAGTACATCAATAAGAAGTACCAGCACCTCACCAGCCGCACCCTTGTGGCCACGGCCGATTCCTTTGAAAAACAGATCCTGACCTCGGACGGCTACAGCGCCCACATCCTCTCGCCCCGCGCCTATGTCTACGTCATCTTAAACAGCCAGACCAAGGACGGCATGCCGGTGGAGGTGTTCCGTGCCTTTGGCGGCCCGGGCAGTTTTGACGTGGCCCTGGGCAACCCAGAAGACATCCATGAGGAAATTGACGCGCTGTATGAGCACCTGATGAAAAAGCGCGAGGGCGTGTTTGCCTCTGCCGGGCTTAAGACCGTCATCCTCTCCGGCGAGATGTCCGGCATCCTGGCGCATGAAGCCGTGGGCCAC
>JAAYFC010000138.1 GCA_012728435.1 Clostridiales bacterium
GATGTTGTGCAGTACGGCACCTTCATGGGGTATGTGCGCAGCGACCAGCTGCGGATGCTGACCCCGACTGAACAGCAAAACTATCTGGATTCCCTCCGCCCCCCCACCCCAGCCCCTGCCTTCACGCCGGAACCCGTCACCTTAAACAGCCCCTCCAGCTACGGCTATGTGACCTCTGACAAGGTGCGCCTGCGCGCGGAGGCCTCAACCAGCAGCCGGGAATTGAAGCTGATGAGCAAGAACGCCTTCGCCCTGGTGTACAGCAGTGTGCAGCAGGCGGACGGCACCTGGTACCACATCAGCCAGGACGGGCATGTGGGCTACGTCCACGGGGATTTCTTCAAGGTTCTGCCCATGGGCGAGCTGTCCACCTTCCTGCAAAGCACGGACTACCTAAACGCCAATTCCGGCTCCGTCCCGGTGACGGGCGGCTATCAGCAGCCCAACCAAATCACCCCGCTGGAGAGCTACAACGCCACCGTCTGGCAAAACCCCAACCTGGTGAACCCCTCCTACGAGCCCTTCAACCCCCTGGGCACGCCGACACCGGCCATTGAATCCATCGAATCCCCCTCTCCCCGCCCCAGCCTGACGCCGACCGCGACCCTCATGACCGTGGAAGGCTTTGAAGAGCCGCCGGAGAAGCCTGATTCCGGCTTCCCCGTTGGTCTGCTGGCTGTCGGTCTCATCGCCATCCTGGGCGGAGGCGGCTATTACGCCTACCACCTCTACAACCAAAACCAGAAGCGCGCAGCCGCCCGCGCGGCGCAGCGCCGGACACAAATCGCGCAGCAGGCTGGACAGCCGCAGGCACGCCCCGCGCAGCCATCCCCCTACACCCCGCCGCGGCCCGGCGCCCAGGGCACCACACAGTACCGCCCGCCGCAGGGCACTCCGGGGCAGACCCCGCCAGCGGCCCAGGGCACCACGCAGTACCGCCCGCCGCAGGCCACACCAGGGCAGACCCCGCCAGTGGCCCAGGGCACCACGCAGTACCGCCCGCCGCAGGCCACACCAGGGCAGACCCCGCCAGTGGCCCAGGGCACCACGCAGTACCGCCCGCCGCAGACAGCACCCGCGCCGCAAAAGCCCGCCGTCCCGCAGGGAACCGCGGAGTACAAGCCGGCAACCAGCCAACCCGAACCCCAGGTGTCACCGCCCACCAAGCCAACTGGCCCCCAAACCGACAGCAAGCCGGCGGAGCCAGACACAGCGCAAGCGGGTGAGCAGCGGCGCCGCCGCAGCGACCGGCACAGCAACAGCTGATCCCTGAACAACCACCCTCAAGCCGGGCCTGTGCCCGGCTTTTTCTTGCCTAATCGCTCTGATTTCAATATACTGTGGTACATGTGATACTAAACACGTTAAGGGCGGAAAAGACCGGACCATTCAAGCATTTTATAAGTTTGTTTGGGTTTGATGCATGAAAGTTGGAAGGACAGACGTTTGATGAGTGACAGCAGTCAGTACCTGGGGTCAGCGCCGGTCAGCGATGAGCAGATTGAGCAGCTGTACCAGATGTATGGCACCGACGTTTTGCGCATGAGCTATTCCTACTTGGGCAATCAGCAGCAGGCGGAGGATGTCACCCAGGATGTTTTTCTCCGGCTGATGGAGAACCGCCCGGTGCTCAAGCCCGGGAGTGAGAAATCCTGGTTGCTGAAGGTTGCCCTCAACCGCTGCCGGGACCATTGGCGTTCCTCCTGGCACAAGCGGGTGCTGCTGGGCAGCAAGGTGCTGGAAATCATCCCGGATGATGACCGAATCGAGGACCGAATCGAAAAGGAGGCCTTGATGCAGGCGGTCAACGCCCTGCCCCAGGCCGAAAAAGAGGTCTTCCTGCTGTTTTACTACCAAGGGCTGTCCACACAGGAGACGGCCGCAGTCTTGGATACACCCGAGGGCACGGTGTCCAGCAGACTGTCACGCGGGCGCCAAAAACTCAAGCAATTTCTGGATGGAGGCGAGGAACCATGATCAAGCCGGATCAATTCAAACGCGTAGCGGATGAGACGCTGGGCGGGCTGGTGGCAGGACCCGACCTGTTGGCTCGCGCCCGTATGCAGGCTGTGCAAAACGCGCAGCCGCAGCAGCAAAGAAAGATGGGCTTGCGCCGCGCGCTGGCCATGGCGATGAGCCTGGTCATGGTGATTGGCACTGCAGCCCTCCTCGTTCCGCAGCTTAGAAAGCCCGCCATTCCCATCGTCAGCACCATGACCTCAGGCGAAACATCCCTTGATAACGCGCTGCGTTCAGCCGACCTGCCCCGCGGCAGCCTGGTGCTGTCCAAGGAGCCCAGCCCCAGCTATTTAGGCGTTTGGGAGCGCGGATCTGGCGCCAACTTCCCCCTGGTGCGCGTGAACGGGCGTTTTTACCGCATGCTGACCCACCCGAAGGATGTCAGCGCCATCACAGGCGAGCAATTAGGCCAGGTAGCGGTGTTTACGGATGAGCCGGCGCTGGACAACAGCACCGCCACGCTGTCCAATATCGCGGCGATGAACGCGCCGGTGTACGCCGTGTCCGGCATGGGCCAGGCAGCCATCGCGGCCGAGGTGAACGGGCAGATCCGCCTGTTCCAGCGCGTGGCCTTCGCCGGCAGCGCGCTTCAGGGCAGCGAGGGCATCAAGGACGCCATCCCCGCTGGCGCCCAGGCGCTGCAGCTGTCTGAGGTGGGCACGGTGGATGACCCGGCTGCTGTTTCCAGGCTCATGGACATGCTTTTGTCCCAGTCCAACTACCAGGGCAGCCGCAGCCGCGGCGGCAAGCAAGCCCTGCTCATCCAGTACAGCAACGGGGTGGTGCTGCAGCTGGCTGTGGACGGCGACAGCCTCAGCAGCGCCGGCACCTGGGTCAACCCCGAATTCATTGAGGCCTTCCGTAATGCTATCTCAAAATAATGCTGAACACATGAGTTAACGCAATCAGGAGCCGCGGCATTTTTCGGTTCCGCAAAATCGCGCAAAGGAAGCGTAGCCGCAGCGCTACGTTGAGTAAGCAAGACACAACGGAAATGGAAAAGGGCCGGCTTATGGAAGCGTTAAAAAAAACGTTTTGCATAAAGAACCTTCATGGGTTTCCCTCCTCAGCCGGGGCGCAGCGCCCCGGCATTTTCATGCACCTGCCTGCGCGCGAATTGTTCAAATGAGCGCTTTATGCTATACTTTGCACTGCCTTGCGTCATCGATAAGGACGCTTGCGCGCAAACGATGTGATAAATTGAGCGCGAACATCCCTTCGCGAATATGATAGAGGAGAAAACATGACACAATTTACCTACAGCAAAGACAAAATCAAGCAGTCCATTTTAGGCAAGCTGCAGCGGTATTACGGCAAAACCTTGGAAGAGGCCACGCCCTACCAGCAGTACTACGCCGTGGCCTCCACCCTGCGGGACCAGGTGATGGAAAAATGGGTGCACTCCAAGGAGCGCGACAAGAAGGACGGCGGCAAGCGCGTTTATTACCTGAGCATCGAGTTCCTCCTGGGGCGCGCGATGTTTAACAACGCGCTGAACCTGCTGTCCACCCATGAATACACCAAGGCCTTAACCGAGCTTGGCATCGCCTGGAAGGACATCGTGTATGAGGAGCCGGAGCCGGGCCTTGGCAACGGCGGTTTGGGCCGCCTGGCCGCCTGTTTTATGGACAGCCTGGCCACCCTGGATCTGCCCGCCATGGGCTGCACCATCCGCTATGAGTACGGCCTCTTCCGCCAGAAGCTCTCCGGCGGCCAACAGATTGAGCTGCCGGACGACTGGCTGCAAAGCGGCAATGTATGGGAAATCGCCGACATGGAGGATGTGATGGAGGTCCGCTTTGAGGGCAAGGTGGTCTCCAGCCAAAACGCCGAAGGGCGCACCGTCTTCACCTTGCAGGATTACCGCACGGTGGAAGCCGTCCCCTATGACATGCCCGCCATTGGCTATGACAACCAGCGGGTCAACGCGCTGCGCACCTGGCGTGCCCGCAGCAAGCAGAGCCTGGATTTGGGCGCCTTCTCCGCGGGTGATTACCTCAATGCCACCAAGGAGCAGGACCTGGCCAATGTGATATCCAAGGTGCTCTACCCTGAGGATAACCACTACGAGGGCAAGACGCTGCGCCTGTGCCAGCACTATTTCCTGGTCTCCGCCAGCCTGCAGTACGCCCTGCGTGATTTTGAAAAGCGCTTTGGGCAGGATTTCAGCCTGCTGCCGGACAAGGCCGTCTTCCACATCAATGACACCCATCCCGGCCTCGCCATCGCGGAGATGATGCGCCTGCTCATTGACGAGAAGGGCCTGGGCTGGGATGAGGCGCAGGCCATCACCAACCGCTGCATGGCCTACACCAACCACACCATCATGGCCGAGGCCCTGGAGCGCTGGCCGCAGGACTTAATCCGCATGCAGCTGCCCCGCATCTACATGATTTTAGAGGAGATGAACCGCAGGCTGTGCGAGCGGCTGTGGAACCGCTTCCCCGGGGAGTGGGACCGCATCGCCAGCATGGCCATCATGTCCTACGACATGGTGCACATGGCCAACCTGTGCGTCTCACAAAGTTTCTCTGTCAACGGGGTCAGCCAGCTGCACGGCCGCATCATCAAGGAGGATACCTTCCGCGACTACGGCCAGATGATGCCGGAGAAGTTCTTAGCCATCACCAATGGGGTCACCCATCGGCGCTGGCTGATGGCCTGCAACCCGCGCCTGGCTGATTTGATTACCCAAGCCATCGGCGAAAAATGGATCAAGGAACCCGAGGCCCTAAGCGAGCTCCTCCCCTTCCGCGATGACGCCGCCTTCCGTGAGCAGTTCGCCCTCATCAAACGGCAAAACAAGGATGTGTTCAACGCCTTCCTAGCCCACCGCCAGGACATGACGGTGGACCCGGACTTCCTGTTTGACGTGCAGGTCAAGCGGCTGCACGAGTACAAGCGTCAGCTGCTCAACGCCCTGCACATCCATGTGCTGTACAACCGCATCATGGATGACCCCGCCTTCACCATGCCCCCACGCGTCTTCGTGTTTGGCGCAAAGGCCAGCCGCGGCTATTTTAAGGCCAAGATGATTATTCGCTACATCCTGGCGCTCTCCCGCATGATCGACAAAAACCCGCGCGCCAAGTCCATGCTCAAGGTGCTCTTCGTCGAAAACTGGAACGTCTCCGCCGCCGAGGCGCTGATCCCTGCCTCCGACTTGTCCGAGCAGATTTCCACCGCCAGCAAGGAGGCCTCCGGCACCGGCAACATGAAGCTGATGATGAATGGCGCAATCACCATTGGGACCTTGGACGGCGCCAATGTGGAGATTTCTGAGGCCGTTGGCCGCGACAACATCTACCTCTTTGGCATGACCGCCGAGGAAGTGGCCGCCCAATACAAGAAGGACACCTACGCGCCGATTCACTATTTCGAGCGAAACGTGGAGATCCGCAAGGCGCTCACCCAGATGATTGACGGCACCCTCTTCCCGGACAACCCCGCCATGGTGCAGATCATTTACCACGACCTGCTGTTTGGCTCCGGCGGCAGCCGCCCGGACAACTACTTTGTGCTCAAGGACTTCGGCTCCTACGCCCAGGCGCACGACCGCGTCGGCCTGGATTACCAGGACAAAGACCTCTGGCTTAAAAAAGCCATCACCAATACCGCCATGTCCGGCTTCTTCTCCACCGACCGCACCATTGCGGAGTACAACCAGAAGATCTGGAAGTTGAAGTAGGAGCGAATACGAGGAACCCTTCTTTTTCTGAAGAAAAAGAAGCAAAAAGACTTTAGAATTATCCAGTGCAGATGTTGTCTGTGTTGCAGGTTTTAAAGTTCTTAGGGGGTCTGGGGGCATTCTTTCAAGAATGCCCCCAGCGTCTCAATCCCCCCTTCCCCCTACTTTCGTCCTCTATCCCCCAAGAAAGGAACCCTCCTTTGAAAGCGAAACTCAGTTTGCAGCAGCTGGCCGCGGGCGGCATCATCGCGGCGCTGTACATTGCGCTCACCCTGGCTTTTGCCCCTATCAGCTTTTCGCAGATTCAGTTTCGGATTGCGGAGGCGCTGAGTTTGCTGCCGGTGCTGTCCGCCTCCAGTGTGCCTGGCCTGTTCATCGGCTGCCTGACAGCCAACCTGATCACCGGGCAGCCTTGGCAGGACGTTCTCTTTGGCGCTTTAGCCACCTTGATGGCTGCCCTGTTGACCCGGCGTTTTAAGAAAAACATCTATGTGGCGGCCCTGATGCCGGTGGTGGTGAACGCCCTGGTAATTGGGCTGATGCTGCACTTTGTGTATGGGCTCCACGCCTACATCAGCGTGCTGACGGTGGGGGCAGGCCAGGCAGTGGTGTGCTACCTGCTGGGGGTGCCCCTGGTGAAGGTGCTGGAGAACAGGAGGCTGCAGCTGCCCTGATCGCAGCAGCAAGCGAAAATTTGCTCATTTACGATTTACTAATGTATACCATAGCAAATATTCTCAAGCGTGCATCCTGCTGAAAAATGATTGCTGATCACACAAAACCCCATGCCGCGCAAGGTGGCATGGGGTTTTATAGGAACCTGAAAATATTACCGCTTGTGATACAGCTTCCGGCTCTGGTACTTGGGGTCGCAGGTCAGGTTGACCCCAAGACGCCTAAAGATGTTCTCGTCCACCTCGGACAAAATCACGCTGGTATGCACCTCGCAGTTTTTCAGCTCCGGCAGCTGGGCCAAAGCATTCGCCGCGGCCTTGCTTTGGGAGGCCGTGATGCTCAGCGCCACCAGCACCTCATCCGTGTGCAGGCGCGGGTTGCGGTTGCCCAGGTAGCTCAGCTTCAAGTCCTGGATGGGGCCAATCACCTCCGGCGGGATCAGCTTCTCCTCCTTGGGGATGCCGGCCAGGGCCTTCAGCGCGTTGAGCAGCAGGGCAGCTGACGCGCCCAAAAGGCTTGAGGTTTTGCCTGTCACCACGGTGCCGTCCTCTAACTGAAGCGCTGCAGCCGGATGGCCGGTGGCCTCCGCCCGCTTTCGCGCAGCGTCAATGACCGGGCGGTCCTCATCGGATAAATTCAGCTGCTGCATCAGCATGCGCAGCTTGCTGATTTCCTCCTCGCTGGCATTGCCGCGCCGTTGGTCGCACAGGGTGTGGTATAGCCGCCTGATGACTTCCTGCTTGGCTGCCTTTTGCACATACGCGTCATCCGTGATGCAGGCGCCCACCATATTCAGCCCCATATCCGTGGGGGACCGGTAGGGGCTCTCGCCCCAGATGCGCTCAAAGATGGCGGCCAAAATGGGGAAGACCTCCACATCACGGTTGTAGCTGACCGCCTGCACGCCGTAGGCCTCCAGGTGGAAGGGGTCGATCATGTTCACATCCCCCAGGTCCACGGTGGCCGCCTCATAGGCGACGTTGACCGGGTGCTTTAAGGGCAGGTTCCAGATGGGGAAGGTCTCAAACTTGGCGTAGCCGGCCTTGATGCCGCGCTGGTTGTCCTGGTACAACTGGGACATGCACACCGCCATCTTGCCGCTGCCGGGCCCCGGCGCTGTCACCAGCACCAGGGGGCGGGTGGTCTCCACATAGTCGTTCTTGCCATAGCCGCGGTCGGATACCACCAGCGCGATGTCCGTGGGGTAGTTGGGGATGGTGTAGTGCACATACACCTTCATGCCCAGGTTGCGCAAGCGGCGCCGGAAGGCGATGGACTGCGGCTGGGACACCCACTGGGTGATGACCACGCTTTCCACCAGCATCCCCGCAGCCCGAAAGGCGTCAATCAGGCGCAGCACGTCCTGGTCATAGGAGATGCCCAAATCCCCGCGCACCTTGTTTTGGATGATGTCCTCCGCAGAGATGGTGATCAGCACCTCGATCTGGTCGCGCATGTTCAGCAGCATGCTGATCTTGCTGTCCGGCAAAAAGCCGGGCAGCACGCGCGCCGCATGATAATCATCAAACAGCTTGCCGCCCAGCTCCAAATACAGTTTGCCCCCGTAGTGATGTACGCATTCTAATATTTTCTCGGATTGGCTTTTGGTGTACAGGTCATGGTCAAAGCCTGTGCGCATAGCGCCTCCTTCCACATCAAAGCGCAAGGGCCTGGCCCTTGCGGGAAATATAACACGTACCTAATATTAGAACAGTCGCGCGCGGTTTGCAAGCAGGCCTATGGTTCCTGATTGTTTTTTTATGGAACTGCCCTTTCGTATACATGATGATTCCATGCCCCATTTGGATTGAACAAGACAAGGCGACATGATATAATCCCCATGGATTACCACAAATACTCGGGGTAGGCTGCAAAAGCGCGGTCTGGCCGGGGCGCTTGCGTGCCACCGTGCACCCGGAGGGGACGCGACACACACTTATGAAATCCTTTTTCAAGCTTTCGCCGGTCTTTGTGCTGGCCGGCCTCATGATGATCTCCAACATCCCCGCCTTAAGCGCTCTTTTTGGCTTTAAGCTGGATGTGCTGATTATCGCGCCCATCGCCACGGTGTACGCGGCCATTGTGGCCAAGCTGACAACCCGTACCACCATTGGCCGCCTGATTGATGTCGCGGTGCACAACGTGTCCAGCATGCAGCTGGTCTTTTTCATCCTGATGCTGGCCTATGCCATGGCCGAAATCTTCATGGTGTCCGGTGTCGGCGCCTCCATCATCAACATCTCCATCTCCCTGGGGCTGTCCGCGCGCACAGCGGCGATGGCCTCCTTTTTGGTGTCCGCCCTGCTGTCGGTGGCCACCGGCACCTCCTGGGGCACCTTCGCCTCCTGCGCGCCCATCTTCCTGTGGCTGACGCATATCCTGGGCGGCAACGTGGCCATCACCATGTCCGCGGTCGCCGGCGGCAGCTGCTTTGGCGACAACCTGGGCTTAATCTCCGACTGCACGGTGGTGTCCAGCGGCATCCACCGGGTGGAGATAACCGACCGCCTGCGCAACCAGTGGGCCTGGGCGATGTCCGGTTTGGTCATCGCGGCGGTCCTGTTTTTTATCGTATCCATCGGCCTGCCCACCCACACCGTAACGGGGGAGGAGGCCGTGCGCGCCATCCCCGAAAGCGTCTGGGACTCCTTAAAGGCGGAGCGGCCCACCGCCGTATCGCTGCTGGAGCAGGTAAAGACCGGGGTGCCCGTTGTGATGATCCTGCCCCTGTTTCTGGTGATTATCACTGCCTTTTTGAAGGTCCCCACCCTGCTGTGCCTGGGCGCTGGCATCTTCTCCGCCTATGGCATGGGCTTGATCGTGGGCACCATCCCCACCACCGCCACCTTCTTAAGCTTAATGCAGGTGGGCTTCTCCTCCGCCGGCAGCTGGGTCATCATCATGATGATGTGGGTGGGCGCCTTTGGCGGCATCATGGCCAAGATGGACGCCTTCAGGCCCCTGGCCACGCTGACGGTCAAGCTGTCACGCAACTCCAGGCAGCTGATGTTCTTAAACGGCATCTTAAGCTTCCTGGGCAACGCAGCCCTGGCGGATGAAATGGCGCAGATTGTGACCGTGGGCCCCATCATCCGCGACGTGACGGATGAGACGCTGACGGGCGCTGAGCCGGATTTGTACAAGATGCGCCTGCGCAACGCTACCTTTTCCTCCGCCCTGGGCGTATTTGGCTCCCAACTGCTGCCCTGGCATGTGTACATCAATTTCTTCCTCAGCATCTCCTCCTCCATCTACCCGCTGTATCACTTCACCTTTGCGGAGATGGTGCGCTACAACTACATGGCCTTTGTGGCGGTGGGCTCCTTGCTGCTGCTCACCTTAACCGGCTTTGACCGCTTCCTGCCCCACTTTGGCCTGCCGCATGAGCGCATCACGATGGTGATTAAAAAAGAAGAGCGCCCGGCCGCGGAGGCATGATGACGGCCACAAGCGAAGGCAAAATCCGCCGGATTTGCTTGACACGCTGGCTGACTTCAATTAGTATGGGGCAAGAAAACATGAGGAGCCAACCATGAAAAAAGCCGCTGTCCTGTTCATTGCCGCCTGTTTATTGATCATCCTGGCATATACCTCCTTGGCGGACACCCCGCCGCAGTTTGTGTTTTCAGATACGCTGCTCATCGGCTTCCAGGGTCGTGACCTTCTCGTGCGGGTGAAACTGGCCAATTACCATGCTGTGGGTCAGCCGGTTGTTGCGGACTTGGTAGACGAAGAGGGGACGGTGCTGCGCAGCGAGACTTTTTCTTCAAACGCGGTTAAAACCTTTAAAATCAAGGTGCCCGCTGCCTGGCAAGGCGAAAAAACCTTGTCCATGGTGGTGGATCACAACAAGGTCAGCAAGCAGGATGTAGTCGTGATGGCTGACAATATAGACAACAAGCAGGTCAAACGGGTCGAAACACAAACACCGCGCATGTCCATCACGCTGGATTGCGCATACGGCGATAAAAACACCCTGGAATTATTAGATATCCTGGATGAGTTTGGCGCCAAGGTGACTTTTTTTGTTACAGGCAACTGGGCCTCTGCCTACCCCCACCACTTGCAGGACATCAAGGCCAGGGGACACGAAATCGCCAACCACTCCTTCTCCCATCCGCGCATGACAAAAACTGCCTTGGATGCCGCGCGCCGGCAATTGATGCGCTGCAATGAGGCCATTAAAGACGCGGTCGGCGGCAGCGGGGCAAGCCTGTTCCGCCCGCCTTTTGGTGACACCAATGAAAAGCTGCGCGCGGTCTCCCGCTCCCTTGGGATGGAAATCATCATGTGGACCATCGACTCCCACGACTGGGACGAGGCCTATACCCATCAAAAAATTGTTCGCCGCGTCACAAAGGACGTGGACGCGGGCCATATCATCCTGTTCCATAACGACGGCAAACACACCCCTGCGGTGCTGCGCGAAGTCATCCCGTATTATCAGTCCCTTGGGCTTAGCCTGGTGCCTGTTTCCCAGCTGCTTGATGAAGGCCCCTACACCGTCAACAAAGAAGGGCTGGTTCAGTTTAGCGCCCAGCAATAATCATGCATGCGGTGTAAAATGGGCAGGTGGTTTGCACACCCGCCCATTTTTATCTGTCAGATTTAACATGAACCGCGCTATATTTCGACGATCAGCATGGCTTCCCGGCCCATGTCCGCCTTGGCAAGGGTGCCCCCCAGGTGCCAGTGGTACAAGCCGCCCTTGGCGCACCCGGGCACAGCGGTATAATTGTTGATCATGAGCACAGGGGCCGCCAGCAGCTCGCTGCGCCTTCTGTATTCCGCCTCCTCTGACGCTTCCCAGAAAGCGATGTCATAATCGCAGTGCACCGGCCAAAGGAAGGCGTCCGCCCTGTCATCCATTTCCAGGATCTGGGACAAAAGCCCGTCCTCCCAAAAATCGCCGCAGAGCATCAGCGCCAGCTCCTTGCCCTGAACATTCACGGACAGGAAATGCGTGCCACAGCGGTAGTCCGCGTGCGCGCCCGGCTCCTTCCAGCCGGGGGACACCCGGCGGTAGTTGGCCAGCACCTGGCCTTCATCCCCCACTAAAAGATAGCTTGCGTAGATGGCGCCGTGGTCATTCTCGTAATAGCCCAGCCCCAGCGCGATGCCCTCCGCCTTAGCGAAGGCCAGAATGCGCGCGATGGCCTGGCTGCCTTGGCCTAAGCATTTGTGAATATCCGTTTTGTAGTCAAAGGTCATCGCCTCAAAGCCCTGCAAAAACGCCTCGCCAAGCAGGGCCAGGCCCGCGCCCTGCTTTTTGGCTTCCCTGGCCGCATCAAACAGTGTATTCAGGTTCTCTTCCACCTGGTTGACCCGGCTGTTGGCTGCCACCAGCGCGATCTTCATGCCCTTCACCTCTTTTTCGTACTCATCCTTATTATAACAGACAAAAGAGGATTATTTCTGCTCGGCCTGCATCAGGCTCAGCCGCCCGTCCAATTCCTGCGCCGCAATCTGGGCGCTGACTTGACCAGACAGGGCGCGGCGCAGGATGGCAGGCGCGCCCGCCTGCATCAAAAGGGCATAGCCCTCATCCAGGATGACAAGGTCCAACGCCAGCTGCTGGTACTCCTGCAGGATGTCCTCCGTCACTAAAAAGCGGTGCTTTTCCAGGTTCTCATCAAAGGTTTCCTCGTATTGCTGCAGCTGTTGCGTAAGGTTGGAGCGCTGCGCGCCCTCCGCCTCCTGCGCGGCTGTTTTAAGCGCGTTCAGGTAGGCTTCCCCGCCTTTATGAGCTGATCAAAACCGGGGTTTTTAATGCCCTTTGGCGCTTGCAGATACATGCTTGCGCAATGCAAGTCATCCATGGAAAGCAGCTTGTTTTCCAGGTAGCGCAGCGCTGTCAGCTGCTGATGGCTGTGCGGGGAGATGGCCAGCAAGGTGAGGGTGCCGATAACCAGCGGCTCCTCATCCGCTAAAAAGGACAGAAAAAGGGGCTCCATCTGGCGGGAGAAGGCGCGGTAACTGCTCCAGTAGCTAAAGTTCAGCTCATTGCCATAGGGGAAAAGCGCTGCCCGCGAATCCTGCAGAAGATCCCGCTGCGGGAAATTGGGAGTCGCGCCAAGGGCCTCAAGCACAGAAAGGAAGGCTGGCTCATCAAACCGCAAGGGGACACCCATCCGCTTGCTTCTGGCATACCACAGGGTGCTGGCCAGGTTAAGCAGCTCATCCTGGGTGGGGGGCTCCTCAAACAAGGGCACCTCCGCATCCTGCGGATAATCTGTGATGAAGGCCAGCAGCTCCTCCAGGCTGCGGGGAATGCGCAAGCCCAATTCCTCAAACAAACCTTGGTTGATATACAGCGGCATTAAGCGCAAATCCACAGGCAGCAGCATCGTCTTGCCGTTTAGCGTGCCCATGTCGCAAAGTACCGGGTGCAGGCGCGCCATGTGCCGGCTGATTACCTCCCCCTGAAGCGGAAGGGCGTAGCCCTTCTCCATCAGGCTTTTTGTATTGATGTCCTGCGCGCCAAGCTGGTAGATGTCAAAGCTGTCATCGCCCAAAATCAATGCTTTTTGAAGCGCTGTGCTTTGGTAGGTGGTTTCTATAAAGCGAATGTGCGCATCCGGCATCAGGCTGGCTGCCAGCTCATGCTGCCTGTCCGGGTAGCCGCCCCGGATGACCAGCTCCCTGGTGTCCAGCTGCGGTGGCTTGGTTTGCCGGATGCTGATGCCCAGCCCGTGACCAAAGGCCAGAAGGCCAGGGCGAATCAGGACCATCCCTGAACCGGGCAGCATAAACTCGCTGCCCAGATGAGCCACCAGGCTGTCCTTGCCCTCCGCATGCCAGACAAACAGCTGGCTGCCCGACTGGTAGTACACATCTTGAGAATCCGGGTCGTACGCAAGGCCTGCGCCAAAGGCCTTCAGCTGCTGCCCGGTCCGCCCCAGCGCCGTCAGGCTGCCATCCTTGGGCAAAAAGACGTGCAGCTGCCCCGGCCCCACGATGCCAGCTTCCTTCTCCGCAAGGCACAGCAGCTGGCCTTCCTGGTAGGGGGCAAGCTGCCGCACCAGGGGGATGTTGATGTCCTTCCGGTCAAGGCCCAGCAGGTCAAAGGACAGCAGCCTGCCGTCCATGCCCCCTTCCGCGTCCTGGTGAAACAGCAGGTAAAAACGCTCTTCAAAAACCAAAAACTGATGGGGCTGGTAAGGCAGGGTCATCACGCCGTCGGACACGCTCATGTCAAAAAGGTCCAGGGGGATGGCCGCGCCCATCTGAAGGCCGTCCCTTAGCGAAAAGGGATAGACGGCTCCCTGGACGGGGTGGTAGCCATACAGCTGCTCTCCTTTCGCTGTCAGAAAGGCCACATTGGGGCTGCCATCAAAGAAATTGCCTTCATACTTGACCAGCGTTTGCGGCTCCTGGTCCTCCAGGTAGTGGTAAAAGCCCTAGCTGGTGCGCACCAGCAGGCCGCCCTGGTAGGCCACCATGCCCAGGAGCTGCTCCCCCACAGGAAGGGGGGCCAGCAGCTCTTCAGGCCCGGTCAAAGCCTGGGCAGGCTGGCTTAGCAGGCACACCAGCAGGGCAAACAGGATTGCGGATTTCATCTGTTTCATGGTTTACCTTTCCAGGCTGTGCAACCGCATTTGGTACCAGAACAGCAGCCAGGTGGCATACAGGAAGGCGGCGCAGACAAGAATCCAGACCAGGTCCCGGTACAGGCTGTCATAGGACAGGGTGGAAAAGCCCTTCACCAGCAGCTGTCCCAGCAAATAGCAGACGGGCAGGCCCAGGAGGATTTTTAACACCCGCCGCAGTTTTTCCTTTTTGTAGAAGATAAAAAGCAGCAGGCCCAGCAGCAGCGCCGCCGCCAACATCACCCATTCGTAATACACCAGGGCCAGCCGGGGCAGCACGCCATACCCGCCGTCCGGGTACATATCCGCCCCCCAGATGAGAACCGCCTTTTCCCCCGGCTTCGCATAATACAGGGAATGGGCCATCCCCGGGGCCAGGTCCAGGGTGATCTCGTGGGCCACGGCCCCCTTCACCGGGGCTTCTCCTTCAGCCCCCGTCTTGCCATCCTCCCCAGGCTTCAGCATGAAGGGGATGGCTCCCTGCTGCCCGCTGCCGGTCAAGCGCTGGGTGTACAGCTGCAGCTCGTAGTGCATGGCTCCGGGACGGTCTGGGTCCCCCGCGCCCCGAAGGTCGGCGAGCACCCCGGCATCCCGGATGCCGATCACCAATTGCTCCCCCCGCTGCTCAATCCGCAGCATGTCCGGGTCATAATCCAGAAACTGCCTGTCCGTCAACCAGGCGCCCCCTGCCACGGCCAGGGCCAATATCAAACTGGCCGCCAGCAGCACCGCCACCAGGCGGCGCATTTTAATCCCCCGGCTGATGGTAATCAGGGGCAGGGCCGCCTCCGGGGTCTCCTGACCTTTTGCCCGCATGTCTGCCAGTTCCCCCTGGCAGGCAGGGCAGCCTTTCAGGTGGGTTTCCACCACGGTCTTCGTAAGCCCGCTGGCCAGACCCTCCTCATAGAGGGGCAGCAAATCCGCAATCAATTCACAGGGATATTCCATCGTCAACCTCCAAGGTTTCCTTCAGTTTCTTCCGGGCACGGTGGTAAACCACACAGGCCCAGTTCTCACTTTTTTGATAGAGGGCGGCAATCTGTGCAAAGCTCATGCCCTGCACGCTGCGCAGCAGCACGATCTGCCGTCCCGGCTCCGGAAGGGCCAGGGTGACCATCAGGGCCCGTTCCCCCGCGTCCTTCTCCCCCACCAAATCGGCAGGGTCATTGGACAAATTCACCTCGGGCTCCGGGATCTCCTCCACCGGGATCACCCGACCGTGCTTGCGCAGGTGGCTGATGTACAGGTTCCTGGTAATCCGGCACAGCCAGACATTGACCGGGCAGTCCCCCCGGAACCTGTAGAAGGCATCCATTCCCTTTAAGAAGGTGTCGCTGGTGAGGTCCTCCGCCAGGGCGCGCTCCCGGCACAGGCTGAGGGCATAGCGGTAGACATCCAGGAAGTACGCCTGGTACACCTGCTCCCAGCCCTTCACCCCGCCACCTCCTTTCGTTTTCTGACTGCCTTCAGTATAACAGACGCATGAAGTACGAAAATATGACAGACGGGGAAGAAGAACCAAGGATCTGGGGGCTTCGCCCCCAGACCCCCGCCCGGGGTTTTCAACCCCGGACCCCATTCTTTATCATCTAGTTTAAAACTATGTCACAAAAAAGAGAGCCGGTGTTGTCCTGCTCTCTCACTTGTTGATTATATTCCGGGGTCTGGGGATGAAATCCCCAGAATCCCCCGATTCCTCGTTCCTTATTTTGCGTTGTCAGCAGCTTTCTTCAGAGAGGCCAGGTAATCGCCCACGGTGACGGTCACGGAGGCCTTCAGCTCCTCCACATCAGGAACCTGCTTGTGGTTTGCATCCCGCTCATACACGGGGATGTTCAGCACCTCGTCCACGGTTTTGCCTATGCAGAACTCGGCAAATGCGGCGATCTGCTCAAACCACTCCTTGCCAATTTCGCTGGCTTTGCGCATGCCGTAGTTGTCGCCCTTTTCCAGCTTGGTCAACAGTGTTTCAGGCAGATCAACGGGCTTGCCTTCCGCATCAAACTGGATCTTGCTTTGCTGCACGTCCCAGGTAAGGGACTTGATCTTGCCCTCCGCGTCCAGCACCAGGCTGCACACGGTGGTGTTCACCTGGGCGGCGCCGGCTTTTTCTGCAGTGGCCTCGGCAACAGAGCCGATGGAGGTCACCATGCCCAGGCCGTATTTGTCCTGGGGGGCCTCGGCGGTCTGGGCACTGGCTGTATCCAGGCCAGCACTCAGGCTGTCGACCTGCGCGGTCAGCTCAGCCACCTTTTCCATTTCCGCGCTCAGGGCGGAAACTGCCTCCTCCTTTGCAGCCTCAAGCTCGGTCACCTTGGCCTGCTCGGCCAGCAGGCTGGCTTCCAGCTCCGTGTTGGCTTTGAGCGCGGCTTGCATTTCCTCACTCAAGGCGCCCTTTTCCTGGGTTAACTGGTCCAGTGTCGCCTGGGCATCCGTCTTGGCCTGGTCGCGGTTGACCAGTTCCGCCTTCAGCTCTTCCAGCTCCTTTTCCAGCTCTCCTTTAGCAGCCTGCAGCGCGGTAAGGTCTGCGCTGAATTTGTTCTTCTCGGTGGTGATGTCGTCCAGCATCTTCAGCAGATCCGCGCTCTTGCCGTCAGCGGCATCCCGCTCATTGTTGGCGGCAGCCAGCTCCTCCAGCTTGGTTTTCGCCTCCGCCTGCGCGGCCTTAAGCTGGTTTTCCAGCTCCTCGGCCTTGGTCTTGCCCTCAGTGAGGCTGGCTTGCAGCTCCGTCTCCTTCGCGGCCAGCGCGGTCTGGGCATCTTTCAGCTCCTGGGCGGCATCCTCTGCCTTTTTGCTCGCCTCATCAAGCTGCTCCTGCACCTGGGCAATCTGTTTGTTGGCCTTGTTCAAATCCGCGGTGACCCCGCCCTTCTGATTGACCAGGACACCAATCCCAATCGCGGCAGCCAGGACAACCACCGCCAGAATGATGGATAGTTTCTTCATGTTTCCTCCTACTTCCTACTCTTTTGTTAATTGTTCCAGCGCCTGTTCATCAAAGCCGAAGACCAGCTTGTTCCCTTTGCGGATAATCGGCGTGCGCAACAGGCGCGGGTTTTCCAGAACATAGTCGATGATGCGCTGCGCATCATTGGTGTACGCAACAGGGTGGGATTTGACCTTGATGTCCTCAAGGTCCAGGATGTCCCGGGCAGAGGACGCGCGTATGAATGTTTCCACCTCCTTTTGCCCCAGTCTGTGCTTTTTCAGGTCCATCGCCTGGTAGGGGACGCGCCGCTCCTTGAAAAAGCGCTCCGCCTTTTGTGTATCAAAATTTCGTTTATGAAAATACAGTTGGATGCTCATTGCTTCAGGTACTCACCGGTTCCAGAAAAGCCAGCTCGACACGGTTTTGCCCGTCATCCCACAGCCGCTCCAAGCGGTAATAGCCCCGCGCGTCCGGGATAAAGAGGTGCACAATCACCTCCGCGTAGTCCATCACAATCCAGGTGCCGTCATTGCGCCCTTCAATCCGCCGCGGCTCAAGGCCGCTTTGGGACAGGTGCTTGTCCAGATGATCGCACAGCGCGCGGGTCTGGATGCGGTTGTGGCCTGTGGCAATCACCAGGTAGTCTGCCAGGGTGGTCAGGTGCGCCACCCTTAAGGCCAGCAGGTTTTGGGCTTTTTTGTTGTCAAGCAGTTTCGCAATTCTTGTGACCAGTTTGTCTTCTGCCATGTTATCTCCCCTTTCTTTATTTGAATCCGGGCTTCCCTGCCCGGTCCTTAACGCTCCAGCGCCAGCGGCCGAAACAGCCGCCGGCGCAGGTCCTTGATGGCCTGCTTTGTCAGCTTGCTGTCGGGCAAGCCCTTGGCGCGCACAACCTGCTGGGTGCCAACCAGGCTGGCTAAGGCGGCGCGCCTGATATCCTTCCCCGCCAACTCGCGCAGCCGATCGGCGCCCGGATAGTTCCGCCCGGGCTCGATGGCGTCTGCCACAAACAGGCAAAGCTCCAGCATCGTCATGCCCGCGCGCCCGGTGGTGTGGTAGCGGATGGCGTTTAAGATGTGCACATCGTTAATATGGTAGCGCATCCGCGCGATATGCGCGCCCACCTCCCCATGCAGCAGGGCATTGCTGTTCATCATCCGCTTGGTCACGGGCAAGCGCGCGGACCGGACGATGGCCTGCAGGCGCGATAACTCCATGTTTTTGGCGCAGTCGTGCAGGATGGCCGCCACGCCCGCCTTTTGCATGGGCTGATGATATCTGCGCGCCAGATGCACCGCCGTCTCCCGCACGCGCAGGGTATGCGCAAAGCGCTGCCTGCTCACCGCCTGGCGCACCATGTGCTCATAGCTTGGCTGGTACAGGCCGTTCATGGCAATATACTCCGCCACATCCGGGTGTAATACGCCCGGCGCGTCCGACAAAAGCCGCAGCTGGGCCCGTGCCTGGCCGGAGGACATTGTCATCACCTCGCCAGACAGCAGGGTGACCTTTGCACCCTGCCCCCGCAGGGCTTCGCACAGGCTGTGCTCCTCATAGCCAATGCGGGGATAGACCGCAAACTCACACAGGGAAAACAGCTGCTGCGCGTCCTTCCATTGGGGAATATCCAGCGCCATATCCGCGCCCATCAAATAGACAAAGCGGTCCTTTGGGAAGCGCGCGCGCAGTTCACGCAGGGTTTCTATGGCGTGGCGGCTTGGTTGCGCCATGACCTCGTCATCAACCTGAAGGCCGGGAAGGCCTTTTGTCATCAGCTCAATCATCCTGACGCGGTGGGTAAAATCCGCATGTACAAGGCGGGAAATCGGCTTGCCAATGGGCAAAAAAAGCACAGAGTCCAGCCCCAGGGTTTCAAGGGCTTTTTGTGCCAGATTCAGATGCCCAAAATGAATGGGATCAAAATGTCCGCTGAATATTCCTATGCGTCGCAATCCATGCTCCTTACGGCCTTGCTTCCATGTCTATTATACACAGTTTGATGGAATTGGCAAAAGTTTTCAATTTCAGAGTCTCTCTGCTATTTCACCTATCTAGACGCCTAAACCAAGTATAAACTTGTGTTTGTAGGTTAGTCAAACATCTTGGACAGTGTGTGCTTTCAGGAACTCCACCGGGGAGAGGAAGCCCAGGGGTCTCATCGGGAGCTGGTTGCTCCGGGGTTGCCAGGCAGCGAGCTGCCTGGCAAAATCTTCGAATGAGTAGA